>DAOUUM010000017.1 GCA_030668165.1 Candidatus Heimdallarchaeota archaeon | reverse complement strand
TGTGATGCATAAGAACTGTAGATCCGAATCTGTGAAGGATCCATAGTAGCTTGATATCCGTATGCGAGAAAAACATTCATAGAGTTGTAGAGTGTATCGTGAAAAATTCCATTCGGCTTGTCTGGATCCATCGAGGAGTATGATACTTGCATCCTCAATATCAATTAGATCAACAAAAGTTTCGTAATGCTGATCTATTAGGGGTTTTGTTGGTGCTGTGATTATGATCTGTTGATCTGGGGACTTGTGTAGAAAATGAGCTGCTGCCATTACCATTATGATTGTTTTACCCAATCCAGTTGGTAAAATAATCATTGTATCAGTTTTAACTGTTTCAAAAAATAGAATTTGCTGATAGATCCTTGACTGGATCTTGTTCGGCTTAATTCTTGGATGCTCTATAAATTTCATTGATGTAGACCCAATCTTGAAAGGAGATCAATTCAATTTTTTCAATATCCCTAATATATATTGCCTAAACAGATGCTAAAAAATGAACATTTGTGACAGATCTTGTAAAATATTAATTTTCTTACGTATAATTCATCTAAATGTCTTCCAATTCAATTTAATCTTAGCGATCGATTTTAATAAATGATCAGTTGTTCTAGCTTAAGTTAGATGAAAGTACACATTGGAATTTTGGGAGATCCAGCTAAGTTAGACTTATACGATGAAAGGTTTTATTCCTTATCCAAAAGGGATGACACACAGAGTCTATTCTATCTTCTTGGTGCATCTGAGAGAGACGTTAAGAAATCAGATTACAATTTGATGTTTAACAAGTTTATTCCACACCTTGATTCCAATACTGATTATAAAAATCCCTTCGATCAAAGTTTGAAGGGAAAATATTCTAGGGTGGGCTTATTTCCCAGTAGTGCTGCACATCTGATAAAAGGACCTGAGTTTGTATTGGCCCCCTTCCCCTACAATTCTAGAAGCACTTACCTGAGATTCAAATCCCAATTTTTGCGTATCCTATTAACACCATTTACTAAGAAAAGTATAATTCCACTAGCTTATTTTCCACTGGGTGGAAAAGCTGCTGAGAGGACAGGTGAAACAATATACCATGAAATTGATGATTTGGCCAAACTGTTCTATAAAGCCAGGAAGGAGAGCAATTTCTCCTGGTATTATCTTGAAGCTGGGTCTGGAGAAAAGAAATTATTATTAACTGACATTGAAAAAATATTGCTTGCGCAATACAAGGCCTTGAATGGTATTTCATTTGTCTCACAAGATTATGTGGTAGGTGATATTAAAATTGTTCCAAATACAATCTATGGGGGTGGAATAACCAGTGTTGAGATGGTTGAGGAGATTCTGTACCCTGATACGGATTCTAAACTAATTCCCAACTGCTTGGTGATTGGTAATATATCTGAAAATGATATTGATACAACCATAAATATCATCTTATCAGTTAACAAGTTCAATAAACTACATACTAAATAGATCTTCTAGCAATTCTTTCTGCGGATTCTTCATGTGAAGTTCGAGATTTATCTTCTCTTTTTGACGTATTAGACTCATCTACAAGACAAATATCTAGTTCAGATCCAAATTCATGAATTAATGCTGGAATTATTTCTTCTACACTAACCATATCCCCATCCCCTATTTTAATGATAGGATTATCGATTTGGAGAATACTAAATTCATTTCTTAACCAGTAGATTAGTTTTTGAACAGAGTTTAGAGTGTTACTGGTCACCATACTATCCTGTAGAATTATAGAAACTCCGATATTCTTCCCGGGATCAATTCCCACCATGAATTTCTCATATGAATTATTATTTATGCTCTCTATGATTTTTTTCTCCATCAAGCTTGGACTCATTTTCCATTGTAGAACTAATATTGGTTTTATTTTTATTAAACTAGACTCTTCCAATGTTGTGATTACCAAATCAGTATCTGGAATGGCATCTGAAGGCATTACATGACTGATCTGATATTTATCAGAAAATATCTTAGTAATTTTGTAGAGTAATCTAAAATCAGAGGAAACAACACAAAGTCGGCTTATTTTTGATATATCCAATTCAACTAACCCATACTCAATTCATTAGTACTTTGATCAGGGAATTGATTAAATTCCTCTCCTCGATGGTGATCTTCTTGTCTTCTCGTGAGATATCATAGGCATTCTGTAATAAATTCTTCTTAAATTCATTTAGTAGACTTAATTCCTCGTTTGAGGAGGTTGCCATATTTGTGGCATCTTCGATTTTAATTCTCAATGACTTTACATCCAGCTTCACCTGTTTTAAGATTGCTAATTCATCGGAAGATATGACTCCATCATCCATAGCCACAAATAATATGGTATTCAATAAGTTTTGTAATATTTTATCCTCTTCTGATACACTCATGAATCATAAATTTGTTTCCCCTTCAAAAATACTATTATTAGAATTTTACAAATTTAATATCCGTAAAATTAAATTGATAGATTTTAGATGATTTAACCTATCACTACTAGATAAATTCTAACTTGTGGTTACCAAAAAAGTTTCTTTGTGCTTGAACTAAGTTGGTGGGTAAATTTCCACGCAGGTAAGAGTTGATAAAATTGATTGCACTACTCAGACTGGGTACTGCATAATTTGCACTAATAGCGGAAGAGGTAATGATTTTCAAGGCAGAGTATTTCGATTTAATCTGTCTAATCAGATAACTAGCATAGAGTAGATTGGATAACATCGGATCAGATTCAAATTCTCTAACCAAGTCCTTTAGTAATTTTGCCCTGATTATGCATCCATCACCCCATATCTTTGCTATGGATGAATAATTTAATTCCCAATTGTATTCGATTGATCCATGATACAATATCAAAAACCCTTGAACATAGGATAGGATGATACCAAGATGAAGTGCATCATAAATCGTGTGAATTCCATTTTCCAGAACAATATTCTCACCCTTAATTTTGTATAGATCTCCCAGTGCAACACGATCCTCCTTGAAAGAGGAGATTATTCTTTGAAATACGGAACTACTGATTATTGTTGCGGGTACTCCCAGCTCTAGAGCCAATTCAGCACTCCAACGACCTGTACCCTTCTGAGCAGCCTTATCCAATATGGTATCTATGAATGAAGTTCCATTTTCATTCTCTATTCTTAAAATATTTGCTGTAATTTCAATCAGATAGGATTGTAACTCTCCCTTGTTCCATTCATCAAAAATATTAGCGATATCTAAATTGGTGAGATCTAACCCGTCCCTCATCAACTGATATACTTCACTGATTAATTGCATTATTCCATATTCGATCCCATTGTGAATAGTTTTGACAAAATGACCAGCTCCATCTGATCCCACATGGTCACAGCATGAGATTCCATCATAATTGGCAGCTATTGATCTGAGTATAGGGCTAAGAATAGCCCATGCATCTTCAGATCCACCAATCATGAGGGAAGGGCCATTTCTGGCCCCTGAACTACCTCCAGAAATACCCATGCCCACAAATTCAATATTTTTATCCTTTAAATGCCTATTTCTTTTTATTGTTTCTTTGAAATTCGAGTTACCACCATCCACAATTATATCCCTTTCATCAAGTAAAGGATATAAATCCTGAATAATACTATCTATCAGGGGACCAGCCTTAACTGATAGAATAATAATTTTTGGTGATTTTAGGGAACTAACAAGGTCCTGAAGTGATTTTGCCATTGTTATATTATCTGTGATATCATCATCAACAATATTTTGTACCTTGGCCTTATCCAGGTCTAATACAACCACCCTGTGATTATTATCTGCGATATTAAGTGCCAAATTACCTCCTATAGCACCCGCACCAATTAAACCAATATCAGATTTCATAAAGATCGTTCAAGTTGCTTGATAAAGGATCGATTATTATCGTATCGTAAGTAGATATGCACAAATTAAAAATTTATTTGATTTGATAAGTCAATTCATCCGAGTTTATATTATCTAGTTCAAAATCAATAATGATGCGGGACACTCTTTATCCGGAACCATTTTTACCCAATATATTTGTGGCAGAACTTCCTCCAAACAACGAAATAATAATATCTCCCAGCTTGTTAAAATTAATCAATCGGGATGAAATTGAGCAACTATTACTTATGGTTGAAAAGGTACAATTAGATGGAAAATTACTTCATGAGATCATTCTATTGACCCAGATCAATGAGGAAGAGATATGGTTGGTAAAATCCCATCATGAAGGAGAGATTGTCCTGACCTTACTTATTACTGCTGAACTCTAATTCAATTGAGGTAAGCGACCTCCCAAATTAATTCACCTCTCAAATTTACCTATTCTACTATTTCATCGCGAAACAATCATGAGATTTAATAAAGATTGATTGATTGATGATATATAAACTCTTTAAATAATTCAAAGAAGGTTACGTTATGGTAAACGCATATGATATTTCTCCGGCGAAGTTAATCGCAGATCTAGCAGAAGAGATCAAGTCTTTTCCAGAGATAAGTCCTCCTTCATTCGCACCGTTTGTTAAAACTGCTGTTTACAAGGAATTACCCCCTGAAAATCCAGATTGGTGGTATGTCCGTACTGCATCAGTTTTGCGAAAAGTCTATTTGAACGGTCCTATTGGCACTAGAAGATTAAAGAAAGCCTACAGTGGACGCATGAATAGAGGTGTGAAAGAAGAAAAATCCAGACCCGGAAGCGGTAGTATTGCAAGGCACATTCTACAACAGCTAGAAGCAGCTCAACTTGTGGAAAAAGTACCAAATGGTAGACAGATAACATCACGAGGGATGGCCTTCGTTGATGAAATCGCCTTTCGCAGTAATTAGATTTAGGTGAGATTGTTATGAGTGATGAAATGGATGAGCTTCGTCGTAAACGTACTGAAGAACTGCAGAATCAAGCTGCTAGGGAACAGGACGCACAAAGACAGAACGAAAAGGCTGAATCCGTTAATCAACAAAAACAATCAATTCTAAGGTCTATTCTGAGTGACCAAGCCAAACAAAGAATAAATAATATTAAATTGATCAATCCTCAAATGGCAGATGCTATTGAGAACCAATTAATCAGTTTGGCTCAATCAGGTAGAGTTCGTGGTGTAATAAGTGAAGAACAGTTATTACAAATGCTACGAGAGCTACAAAATACAAAGAGAGATACAAAAATTAAGTTTAAGAGAGTGTGATATTATGGCAAGAAACAAATTTTATCCCCGTAAGAAAAGATATGCAAAAGCATTGAAAACGAACAAACCCGTGCCAACATGGATCACGATGAGAACAAACAGAAATGTTCGACAACATCCTGGTGAGAGGAACTGGCGCTCTCATACGATAAAGAGGTAATCTTATGTCGCATGAAGTTGTTCTAGAAAGAATTTATACAATTCCTTTTTATCCAAAATTGAACAGTATTCCACGAACCAAACGTGCTACTCGTGCAATGAGGATGATCAGGGAATATTTAGCCCGACACATGAAATCTGATGAGATCTTGATTGCCGGTGAGGTTAATGAGTTTATCTACAGTCGTGGAATGCAAAAACCTCCACGTCGAATCACTATTTTGGCTAAGAAAAGTGATGATGATGTTATTGAAGTCTTTCTGGCTGATACTGCCCTTGAAGGCTTTGATGAACTTGGAGATATACCAGCCAAAGTCGACAAGACCGAAGAATTCGTTGATGAAGACGAATTTGAGGATGAAGACGAAGAGTGAAATACCTGGGTAGAGAATTATGAATGGTCAACCAGATCCAAGGATTGATATCCTTGGAAATTCAAGTATTGGGATATTCGGATTTTCTACCGATAATTACACTCTCCTTCCATACAATATCAAATCTAATCTTATTGAAACTGCTGAAGTAATCTTAAAAAATGATGTAATACTATCCACAGTGGCAAATTCTCACCTAATTGGGTTATTTGCAGTGGGTAATTCCAACCATCTACTTCTTCCTGGACTTGTTAGTAATGAAGAATTTGAACATATCACATCTAAGCTAAATTCTGATGTAACAGTTCATGTGCTTGATTCAAAAATCACAGCTCTGGGTAATTCCATAGTGGCATCTGATGATGTTGCTCTGGTCCATCCTGAGTTTACCATGGAAGAGAAGAAACAAATTTCAGATTTTCTTGATGTTGAGGTGGAAACCCACAATGTTGGTATTAGTCAACTGGTTGGTTCTCTCATGTTCCGTTCAAACAAAGGATTTTTGGTTCATCCCTACCTAGAGGATGAAGAAATTGAATGGTTATCCTCATTTTTCAAGGTACAGGGTGATGTGGTGACAGTGAATAGGGGTTTACCCTATCCTCGTTTAGGTATTATAGCAAATAAAAATGGTATACTAGTTGGGAGTGATACAACAGGACCCGAAATATTGCGTATTTATGAAATGTTAGCTTAATAGATAAAAATAGAGATTAATAATACCAATTGGATTATGGATGAATTTTCTAGGAATATTGTGACCTCTTGGTATGATAATACTCCGGATAATGCAATTGTTCTTTTTGGTGAGAGAGGTAGCGGAATTGATGAATTACTCGAGAGTGTACTATATAAGAAACAAAAAGAGAAGCAGGCAATAATAATAGATAGTCAACGCAACTGGAAATCAGAAATTCATGATGAAAGAACCTTATTTTTGCAACCTAGCACCAAGGAGGAATTAATTGAACAAATACTCTCTCTTAACTCACTGCTAACTCCAAGACTTGGAATAATAATCGTTGATGGTCTACCATATTTTTTCAGAGATTTTCAGGGAAAGACAGCCAAGGAAGCAATGTACAACAATAGACTCTACGCGTATTCACTATCCTTATTATCAAATTTGGCAAGGAATAATGATTTACTTGTGATTGTGAGTAGTTTTTCATCAGGAATGGATCTCAAACTGCCGGTCATGAGTGAGATAAATCAATACTACGGGGCGGTAGAATACCTAGTAGCTGATGGAAATATTAAATCTGATATATGATAATACGTACGTATCATGTGAGTATTACTGGTAGTATTAAATCTGTAATTTATAATTTTCTCATATGACAAGAGAAGTTAAGAACTTACTGGATTCCATAGAAAACGAGCAGAATGAACCCATTCCTGCCAGTCCAGCGATTTCAACTATGCTGGGTTCCTCCCTACTCAGAAATTCGGGATTGAGCCCGTCACTGAATCAACCCAGTTCGGCTACCTCTACCAGCACCATGAATAGAATGCTGGATGATATAATTAATCGTAAGAAAAACAGAATTGCTGTGGTCGGAGTTGGAGGAGGAGGATGTAATGCAATAAATAGACTTTCACTGACAACCAATGTCACAGGTATGGTGACAATTGCTGCCAATACTGATGCAATTCACCTCCGAAAGGTGGTCAGCGATGAGAAGATATTACTTGGTCTCAACCTGACCGATGGTCTTGGTGCGGGTAATGATCCCATTATTGGACGTGCAGCCGCGGACGAGAGTGCTGATCAAATACGCGCAGTGGTGGGAGAATCAGATATGGTATTTGTTACAGCTGGTATGGGTGGTGGAACCGGTACCGGAGCAGCATCAGTGATAGCTAAAGTTGCCAAGGATAGTGGTGCACTGGTGGTGGGTGTGTGTACATTACCATTTGAGATGGAGGGCAATACCCGTGCAAAATATGCAATGACCGGTCTCAGAGAGTTGTATGATTGCAGTGACACAGTTATAGTCATTCCAAATGAGAAGTTGATGCAACTGGTACCAAATCTACCAATTAACCTTGCATTTGAGGTGGCTGATGAGATATTAGTGAGAGCAGTCAGGGGAATTGTTAATCTGATTGTTACCGCAGCATATGTCAATGTGGATTTTGCAGATATACGTCAGGTCCTGAAACAGGGCAAGGCATCTGTTATCGGCATGGGTGAGGGAACAGGTGAGAGTAGAATTGATGATGCACTCCGAGAGAGTCTTAGTAATTCACTGCTGGATATACAGATAATGGATTGCGATGCAGCTCTGATTAATATTGCAGGTGGTGAGGACCTTTCCCTCGAAGAGGTGCGAAAATGTGTACAGACCATTTCACAGGAGATGTCTGAAGATGCAGAAATAATCTGGGGCACCATGATTGATCCCGCACTGGGAGATAAGATAGTAGTGACCACCATACTGAGTGGAGTATCCAGTCCCTATGATCTGAGCCTTGAGGCGCGGGAAGAGGTCATTGAGGAGCTGGTACGCGATTCTAAAATACCTAGTATCTGGGATGAATAAAAGCAATATCAAAAATAATAATGATCTTAAATAATATTTTATAGTATGTAGTATTAGGGAATTTACCCATGACTGAACTACAGATTGCCATCAAGAAACTGGTAGGTCACGGTGTAATTATAAAAACTGATGCCTATAATCTTTTAAAACAGGCATCTGATCCTGTACTCATTGCTGAGTTATTTCTGTCTGAGTACTCATCAAAGGAATATCTCACCCGTGATGAGGTGGAACTCCTGCTCAAAAAATCCAAATCAGGAGTATCCGAGAAGAAATACAGGGCAACACCTGTTACAAAAAGTAAGGTCCCCAGACGCAGAGGCAAGGTGATCAATCGGGTATCACGAAAAGTGGATGGGAGTGTTGAGAGTATAGATGACCGGATTGATAAGGCAAATAGTAAAAGTACTAGGAAAGAGAGGGAACCTCAGTATAGTATTATCCATACATCATTTGAGGAACTAAAGGGCCTGACAAATTATGAACCTCAATTTTCTGTCACTCGGGATCCTGATCTGAATTCTGGTTACAAGGGTGGGATCGATGATCTGGTAGGATACTTTCAGGATAGATTTACCAAGCTGGAGAGAATTTTCCGTTCGAGGATGGATCTTCAGAATATAACCAAGATCAGGGATATAAAGAGAAAGGATTCACCCATATCTGTGATAGGTATGGTGACAGAGAAAGTGGTCAGACAGGGCAGGAGCAGATTAACAATTGAGGATCCCTCCTCCGATGAGGACCTGTTAGTTCTCCTGCCCCGAGATAACCAGGAACTCACAGAAAGAGTACTTCGTCTGATGGATGATACAGTTATCTGTGTGGAGGGAAAGATGTTCAAGGGTAATCTGATTGCCCATGATATACACCTGCCTGAAATTCCAATGTTACATGAGAAGAGAAGGGCAGATATTCCGGTACACGTGGCATTTTTATCAGATATTCACGTGGGATCAAAGGAATTCCTGAGCAAACCTATGGATAAATTCATCAAATTTCTCAATGGCAAGCTTGGAGGTAGCAAGATGCGTGCCCTGGGTGAACACACCAAATATGTGATGTTTGGTGGTGATGTGGTGGATGGTGTGGGGATATATCCTGGTCAGTACAATGATCTTGAATTACAGAGTATTGGAGATCAGTATGCTGAATTTGCAAGATTTGTGGGGCAGATACCAGAAGATGTGCAGATAGTTGTCATTCCTGGTAATCATGATATGGTGAGATCTGCAGAACCACAACCGAGAATAGAGGCTGTGCATGTACCGGATCTTGCAGCTATGGAGAATGTACGCCTGCTGGGCAATCCCAGCCAGGTATCACTGCATGGGGTAGAGGTACTACTGTATCACTGTACCAGCATGCCAGATATCATGAATCATATCCCTGGGGCATCCAATAATAATCCAGTGGAGATAATGACTCATATGCTTAAAGCTAGACATCTTGCACCGATTTGGGGTGCAAAAACACCAATTGCTGCCGAACCCAAGGATCATCTGGTGATTGATAGTATTCCTGACATATTTCATGGGGGCCATATCCATATCAATGGAGAGGGCTATCATCGTGGGGTGCAAATAGTCAACTCTGGCACGATGCAGAGCCAGACATCATTTCAAAAATCACTGAATATAGAACCTACCCCCGGTCAGGTGACAATTACCAATTTGAAAACATTTGAGATGAATAAACTGGATCTGATGAGGATACAATCGTAAAATAATTCTTGATCCGATAATATATTGATTGATACTTGGAAGGTTCCAAAAACATTTACCTGACAACATTGAGGGGGTAAAATTTAATATTGTAACACAACTTAATTGCTTTTTATATCACAATTACCATATTTATCATGACTAAAATTACAAGTCTTATCAAAACAATGAATTTTCGAAAACTGCTTATTGCAGCCCTGCCAGTGATTTCCATCGCTATCTTATCAGTTACTCTTGGAGTGGCTGGAGAATGCCAGGGAATCGGTTCAGAAATAATGTGCAGGTAATCTAATCAAATATATAATCATCAATTTTAACTAAATTCATATCTAGGATCCCCTTGATATCTTCAACAGATCTCTCAGTATCATTATCAAAATAATATTTTGTTATATCTAAATTTTCTTCATGAGCTATTCGCTCAATCATATTCTTGAAATGAATATCGTGATTGCCAAGGATAATTCCTAAATGATATTTGCACATGAAGATCTTAATTTTAATCAAGATGGAATGTTTTGTTGAAATGGGAAGCATTGAATCGACCAAAACTCCTAATTCCTCCCAATTATTATTAGCTGCGTAGATATTTGCCAGTATGATAAAACCAAGAATTACCTTATTTGGAAATGAATTCATGAATTCTTTTAATTTTGAAATTATTGAGATTATAGGATCATTTCTCTGAATCATTGCCAATATTGAGATTAAACTGAGATAAGATCTTGTTGAGTAATTATTTCTTAATTTCGGTAAATCCTCAATTATATCCTGATTTAACTTCTTATTTTCAGAAAATAATATGAGATTGTAGAGATAGTTTGCATAGGATTTTACTAGTGTTGACACCTCATCTTTGGCAATTACCTGTCTCAACAATTCAAATGATGTTTCAGGCATAGCTTTCAGGTAATAAATAATTGCACATTGATTGTTGATCGTATAATAATCATTTAGATTCCTCTTTTCATCAATTATACCTTGTAGTTCTAATAAAATTTCCAATGCCTTGTCATAATTACCCTCATTCCTATTTATTCTACTCATATACCTTTTTAGAACAATAGTTCTATCATTATTCAGATCTCCTACCCTCTCAATTCTCTGATTTATCATCTCTCTGGCCTGATCATTCTTACCCAGGATTATCATTGATGAAAATAGATTATTATACGGAATATCTAATTCAAGATCATCAATTTCATTGTTATCATATTGATTATACAAATCAATAGATTTTCGAAAATTCGTCTCAGCATCTACCCAATGATAAATTTGCGCTTTTAGAAATCCAAGATTTCTGTGAAGATATGCGGGATTATAAATCAATTTATTTGATCTTCGAAAACCTAATCTTTTGAAAGGGTTTGTACCAAAACTAGTTACTACATCTCTCTCTTCCTTCTTTAATGAATTATAATAATTTCGTGCCTTGTTAATTAACAAAAATTCTTCTCGATAATTACTGGTCACAACTGTTGCATAATTTGTTAAGGTAATATACTCTTGCACTTTCTCAGAATCAATAATTGAAGCTGTTCTAATAATATTAATCATCTCTGAAATCTCATCAGTTTTAAGATTCAGATTCTTTATCTCATACAGAATCTGAATTAGCCCTTGTGTGAATTCATAGATATCTCTGTACTGAACACCCAACTTGGAATTCAAGAAATCCGGTATGGGGACAGCTCTTATCTGTTTTATGAAGGATTGAAACCAATTAATAATATCTGAGGTCTCACCCTCAGCAAGATTGAACTTCACCTGTATTCCAGAATCTAAATTTCCTTCTACGAATAATTGGTTAGACGGTCCATTTTGTAACAGATATATCTTGCTTTCAATCAATTCAGGATGATTGTTATTTGGAACCTCAATAATGCTGACGATATTCTCTGAGTATCTGTTATCTTTGTATACAGGTACAAATACTCTGATCTCATTTCTTTGAAACTCATTTACCAACTCAGATTGGTATATCTCATAATTTCTCAAAAATACAGCCTTGTGTTTCATAAATAGTGCATGCTTGACGATCCCCCTGCATCTCTCCCTGATCTCCTGCCTTGTGGGTGTGAGATCAAATTCCAACAGCGATTTTAACATCTGGTTTGCCTTATCAGATAACTCGACAACTCCCATTTCTTTTACATTTTCATGTACTGGATGAAATGAATAATTGGTGATTTCTAAACCCACAGGAAATTCAACTCTGTATCATATATAAATTAGGAGTCAAGATTGTATACAGTGGATAACAAATTATAAAATTATTACATTACCCAAAATTTGAAACCTAAGGATTTGATGATGTAAATTCTAAATCTGCTGTGCGAGTGATCGACTACTCCAGATGGATTCATTACTACTGGATACTGAGTACTTATCGGATCATCTGGGATTATTAACACATCTGAGTGCTAATTGATAATCATATTGTATTACATTTATTTAATTTTTATTCAAGTTAATAGATTGCTGGCAAATAGAGACAGAGCAGTCCACAACTCCATAGGTTCATCATGTAGTGAGTAATATTTTGCATTATCAAATTTGGTTTTGTAATCTCCCACAGCAAAACCACCAAATACAAAATTCTCGATGCCCTCGATGTTTTCGATCTCCCCAAGTTTCACTAATGTATCATCCTCCATACTCTTATCCCCAGCATCAGAACTGAACACAATGCTGGGTCTGTTGAGATCAATGCTACCAGACATGATATATGGGTTGACCTTACCCTGGAGCAGATTCTCCAGTATTCCATAGAATCTTTTCTGTGATCTTGGTAACCTGGTACCACTGGCCACCTTGAATTTACCATAGGTACATGTAAAATAAATATCGAATTTATCAGGATTGAGTTGCTGATAACCAAGCAGGGTTAATAATCCAAAATGAAGTATGTCAGGTCTGTCCAATCTATCCTCACGAGGTATCTTATCAAGCAGATGCTGATGATCCGATGCATCTACCAGGGGTAATCGCTTGTACTTTTTCTGATACCTTGATATCTTGGGATCGGATAACCAATTTTCAGGTGCCAGGGACACAGCTGCATCCGCAATCACAATATTAATTTTTTTCATCACTACTAAGAGATGATGTATAGTTTATTGATTTGTTGGATGGGTTACGTTCTCCTGCAATATTGCCTACCCGTCATAATCAAATATTTTCTAAATTAACTACCTAAAAAAATTAAACTGGCACAAATTCTTCCAAACTATTACTATATCAAGAAATGATCACGGGAACTTACTAATCATTATACCAGCAAAATCAATTAAATTAATGAATGGATCAATTATTTACCAATTAGTAATAAAATGAAACAATCATACCTGTAGCTTTGGATACAGATGAAATAAATCTGAACGAAGTTTACTACTGTTTAAGGTATATGGGGGATGACCTGATCTGTGACTATGGCAGGGAAGATCCTCCATCTCAGGAAATCATTATTGGCCACAAAGGGAATTACCAAATCTATTACAGATTTTGGTTCAATGACATGAACAGCCCTCTTATGAACCAAACTTTACAAATTATATTCAAATACAGTCTGGATCCAGTGAATAAGCTTCCACTGATTCTACTTATTCTATTTCCTCCCATACTTACAATTTTATTGTATCTAAGGGCCAAGAAGAAATTATTACAAAAATCGCATACGATGAATGATAGTAAATAAAACTGCATTAAATTGAGTTAATTCAATACACAATGAAGTAAATAGAAAGTATAATGAAATTAGTACTCCTGGGATTCCACTTAATGTGATTCATACACGAAAACAGGGGCGATTCAACAACAGAATCCAGCAGCACAGGTATCATATACCCAAATTTCACGCGCCCACTATATAAGAGATTTCGGTAGACATTTGAATATAGCCTAATCAATTCACCGTTCTATTTAATAATCAAGCTCAGACGCGTAAAATCTATGATAATCACGCGCACTTTTTGTTATCTATATTCATACTTATATGCAAGAGACGATTTGATAGTATGCTGACTAATACTCAGCTGCTCTAAAACGGCGACCACGGTCGTCATACCTGAGAAAAATTCAGTGGCTATGATCATTTTTTGTGAGCTACGATCCAGTACCAAACTCCCACGGGATACTTTGGTAAGCACTGGAAAGCATTTATGCTTCACATATCCACTATAATCGAAGATGATATTCTTCTTCCCGGAATTTTAATATTTCTAAAATATTAATATTCCAGCCAGTATTAATATAAATCGCATTTATATTATACTAAATTAAAACAATATGTTCTAATTATAAAAAAAGAATTATAATTACTGTAGTGATCCTTCTAACTGGAGGATATATTACTTCAAGAAACCTCAGTAATTCGATTCTGCCAAAATGTATATGATGGATGACTTGGCTAAGCTACCGAAGAAGGGCGTGGCAAGCTGCGATAAGCGTAGGGTAGGTGCAAGCAACCTCTGATCCTACGATACCCGAATGAGACTCTCAATCATGTCCAAAAAGCATGATTAACCTCCTTAGAGGTAGGGAACCCGCTGAACGAAAGCATTCCAGTAAGCGGTGGAAAAGAAAGCAAAAGCGATCCCCCCAGTAACGGCGAGTAAAAAGGGGATAGGTCAAACCGAACGTCTGTGTGAAAACATGGATGGATGTGGTGTTGTGGACTGGTATCAATACTTCCTGACTAAAGCTGAATTCTGTTTGGAACTCAGAGCCATAGAGGGTGACAGCCCCGTAAGCGAAAAGTCAGATGTTACGAGTACCAGTATCCGGACTAGGATGCATTGGGAATTGCGTCCAAACTCGAGCACAAACTCGAAAACCTAAATATTCAGCTTAGACCGATAGCGCACAGTAACGTGAGTAAAAGTTGAAAAGTTGTGGTAAAACACTGTTAAAAGAGCCTGAAATCATATACAGATAGAGTGTAATGGCATAAAAGGATAGATCCTGAATGAACCTACCGCCGGTGACGGCTGATCGGGAGTTCAGGGGACCGGTGTCATTGCGTCAGTCTTGAAACACTGGCCAGGGAGTTTATTCAAGTGGTGAGATTAAGGTAATATTTGTATCTTAGGGAAACCAACCAGCCCGCAGCATTCGTGCCAGGGGCGACGTGTGAAAGCGCGTGAAATCACTTGAATAAGATGCGAAAGCGATCGATCTACGCGTGGGCAGGTTGAAGCCAAGAGAAATTTTGGTGGAGGACCGAAGGGCTGTTGATATGCAACTCACTCCTCTGACCTGTGTGTAGTAGTCAAAGGCTAATCTAGATCGCTGATAACACATTAAAGTCGAAGTGGTGCCGAAGACCAGCGTCCACAGAGGCAGATTTTAAGGTAGAGTACAGACAGTATTGGGATGGGAGGTAAAACTCTCACCATACCATCTAACTCCGAATGTAAAATCGCCTTAGAAGTGGGCAGTCGGGCGTGTCGCCGTAAGGGTGATGGCCGCAAAGCGAATAAGCTAGACTCGGGTTAAGGGCCCCAAATGTCAGTTAAGTGTAAAAATGAAGGACGTCATACCGCTAAAACAATCTGGAGGTAGGCTTAGAGACAGCCACCCATTAAAAAGTACGTAACAGTTTACAGATCGAGCGGTATGGCTCTGAAAATGGACGGGGCTAAAACTGACTCCCGATACCCAAGGGCATACGTAAGTATGATCCGGTAGACTTTCGAACTGCAAGGATTGAAGCAGGTTGGTGATGACCTGTGGACCTTGTAGTTGTGTAGATCCTGGTAGTAGTAGGCAGAAAACATGGGTGAGAACCCCATGGGTCGAAAAGGCAAGGGTTCCTGCGCAATGTCAATCAGCGCAGGGTTAGTCGCTCCTAAGTGTAGCCTTAAGATGGTTATCGCGAAAGGGAAACAGGTTAATATTCCTGTACCACGCTTGGAACTCGGCAACGATAGGATATGATCAGACGTTTGCAGATAAGTTTTCCTGGGCCGTCGCCCAGGCTAAGTGTATACCTCCAGGGAGTAGCGTTGTGCTGAGAACTGGAACAAATCACGAATGGCCCACAAATCGTTGTAGGTAAAGCTGATTTCTGAAAACCCTTGAAAATGATCATATCTTGGCCGGCGTGTGCGTACCTACAACCGACACGGGTGTCCTTAGGCTTAGAAAGCTAAGACCTCTCGGAGTAATGCAGGCTAGGGAATTCGGCAAATTAGGCGAGTAACTTAGGGATAATCGCTGCCTTTACATGTTAACGCGTGCGAAGGTGTCACTATCAAAAGAAGCCCGACTGTTAGATTCTGTTTGACAGTAAGTGTCTTGAAGAAACTCAAGGCAAGTCGCATACGATGCGGCGACATCATCAAATTGCGGGAAACTCCTAAAATTATCGATACTATTCTATCAGGGAAACTTGATATGAAAACCAGGGTAATGACCTCGGGTATAGTAACAACTCGATAGATACATGGACAATCCGCAGCCAAGCTCTAAATCTCTTATGAGACATGAGTGCAGTTCAACGACTAAACGGTGATGGGTGATAGATCTATTCTATTGCTTAAGATATAGTCTGACTCACTCGAAAGAGTGTTAGTCACATATGCATGATACAAAATCGTATTCAAGTAGTATTATGAGAAATGGCTAAAATATTTCTGGAAGAATTATCTAATTTAATATATCTATGAAATTAGCTAATTTTATAGGGATATAGATCAATCGTAACAAAAACATAGCAAACTGCTACGCTGAAAAGCTTTGTATAGTTTGTGAATCCTGCTCCGTGCCAGTAAGTGAAACCCGAGTTCAATTGGGCCAAGCTCTGGTTAACAGCGGGAGTAACCATGACTCTCTTAAGGTAGGCAAATGCCTTGTCGGATAATTACCGACGTCCATGAAGGGACCAACGAGGCTTCTACTGTCCCAGCCTGGAATCCGGTGAACCTACAGTCCGGCGAACAGTCCGGAGAGCGGTGTCGGGAAGAGAAGACCCTGAGAGCTTTACTGTAGCTTCCGGTTGTTTATTTGAGCGTCATACAGAGCGTAGTTAGTAGATTTTGATTGTACCTCCCCGGGGGTACATGAATCGCCAATGGAACACTAACTATGATGTTTGGATAGGCTCACCCGTTGCGACGGGGACACCTGGTGGTGGACAGTTTGGCTGGGGCGGCACGCCTCCGATAAGGAAACAGAGGCGCCCAAAGGTCGACTCAGAGGGGACAGAAATCCCTCGTAGAGTGCAAGGGCAAAAGTCGGCTTTACTGTGAGTGCCCCAATAACACTCGCTGTTGAGAAATCAGGGCCTAGCGATCCATCCAATTGCTTTTTGTGGGCGTGGGTGGTGTCAGAAAAGTTACCTCAGGGGTAACAGAGTTGTCGCGGGCTAAAGTTCACACCGATCCATTCGAAAAGAATGGTCAGTGATTTAGTCGCATACCTTATAATTTTTCTGAAAATATCTGTATATCTTATCGTTTGTCCATACTAATGCTTAGACTAAGCGAAGTAACAAACGAAGTTCTTTTGTGTATTGTAACAAATACATTAATCACGGTCGAGTCTCTTCCAATTTAGGGAAGAAGATCATCTAAAAATACCTCACACTGCATGAGTTCTGGTAGCAATACCAGGACAATGAAGTGACAGCTGGTTTGAATCTTCATAACAGTAGAATTTATTCTATTGTTATTTCAAAATTAATAGTAGAATTTATTCTATTATTATTCACACCCCCTGAATTGACCCAAGAGACCGAAAAACCGCGATGCACAATCGACCCAGAAAAACTAATTTAGTAATTCTCGTTATCGATATGCGACTGGTCACCGAAAGAGATGCTTGAAAAAGTTCTCAATCGGGAATACATTGACCCCGCGGCTTGCTTCCTCGATGTCGGCTCTTCCTCGCTTGGAGTTGCACAAGGCTCCTAGAGTAGGGTTGTTCGCCCGTTAATAGGGAACGTGAGCTGGGTTCAGAC
>DAOUUM010000500.1 GCA_030668165.1 Candidatus Heimdallarchaeota archaeon | reverse complement strand
TATTTTTCAAGTGATTTTCCAATTTTTTTTCCAAGTTCTATAACCTTGTCAACTGAGTAGGGAAACGGATCTCGCCACTTGGAATAGAACTCGTTGGGGGTTTTTGTGGTGCCGTAAAATGCTTTATCTGCATATGTAGCAACTAGAATCTGTGCATAGCTGAAAAGTTTGGGAGAATCTGATTGGTACCGTTTTAACTGTTTTAAGCCTTCATTTTTTGGACTTGCAATAAGAGGACTCTTGCACTCCACAACCACCAGTGGTAATCCATTTACAAATGCAACAACATCTAGAATTATATGATTCTTGCTGATTTTAACAGTAAATTGCTGGGTAACATGAAATAGGTTATTGTTGCTATCCTCAGTATCTAGTATTCTAACAGTTCGGTATTCATCAGTTCCATCAAATTTCTGTTTTATTTTCAGACCTTGATTTAATAAACCATAGAATTTTTGATTGTTTTCAAACATATCACCTGTTCCTAGATCTTGGATCTTGTTGAAAACCACATTGGTGTTCTCTTGTGAAAGCCAGGGGTTTAATTTTGAAATAGCTTGTTTAAATTCTGTTTCTAATATAACTTCTGTTGTTGGTCTTCTCATCTCCTCCGGAGATAGGTATTGATAATCTAGTAATTTTAAGTACTCAACAAATGGATCTTCAACTAATGTTTTTTCATCACACATTATTTTCCCTCAAATAAGATAATTCAGGGTTAATAACCTAGAATATAAGATATCTCCATATATAAGGGGGATTTGTGAGCATTCAGTATAAAAATTACTGAATATTCAGAATTCTAATCCACTCTCAATATGTTGCTATTTATCCTCATCCATTCTTCTTTTTCTTTGAAATCGGGTATAATTCCAGCAAGTGTGGTCCAGAATTTCTCATCATGTGTCAAACTGATGAGATGACTGAGTTCATGGGCTATTATGTAATCAATGATCTCTTTAGGTGCCAATATAATCCTCCAATCATATTTTATTACTCCATCGGGATCACAGGAACCCCATTTTGATTTGAAGTCCGTAAATACAACATCACTGGGTTGTTTTGACAGAACCTTGCTATAAAAGTCCACTTTTTTCAGAATATATTTTTTTGCCTTCTCAAGATACCAATTGATGAAAATATCCTTCAACTTCGAAGTGTTTTGAATTTCATCCACATTTAATATGAAATTCCCCCTATAGAGCTTTAGGGCATCAGACACCTTATTGGGATCTGAGATAATTCTAAGGCGATAACTCTTACCAAGGTACAGGAATTTCTCATCATCAACGAATTTCTTTGGTGCAGGTAGTGGTTTTACATCCTCCACCTTGCCAAGTTTATCCTGAATCCAGCTGGATTTTTGGGTCAATATATCTTCAAGTTCAATTTGACTGAACCTGGATGGGGCATAGATCACAAGACCTGAATTCTTGTCCACATTGATCTCAACTGTTTTTCTCACCTTTGATGATTTTATCAGATACTGATAGATCTGACCATCCAATTTGATTTCAGGCATAGATATGATTGAATATATCAGTTTAATTTAATAACTACTAATATGATAGATTAACAGAGAGTGAATTATTTTTCTGAATATTTCATTTTATCAAGGATTGTATTGGATCGAGAGTTATTATATCTCACTCTAAAAATATTCATTCAAATCAGATTGAGATTTTATTTTTTCATTGCCACCTGTTCTGTCATCAGATTGGGTTACCAACTCTGTATGAGCAGCTGATGTTTCTGATTTTTCTTCCACAGAAATATGCATAGAAGTAGTATTTTCAACACTATCATCCAATCCCAATCCTTCAAATCCCAGTTCTTTAAGGTATCCATCTAACTCTATCATAGCCTGATTCTTCTCCCTTATAACATCTCTCAAATCAGATATTGCTTCCTCGAGATCAATCTCCTCCTCAGGTTCAGATGTATCCACATAACGAGTGATATTGAGCACAAAATCATTCTCCTGGATCTCATCCATATCCACCACTCGAGCGTAGCGTTCCACCTCACCCTTTTTATTAATCTCCTCGAATCGATCAAATGTGTCAACAATCTTCTCAATATCCTGATCCCTCAGGTAGTTCTGAGCCTTGGCTGATTCGAATTCCTCAGCTGCATGAATGAACATAATCTTATCCTTTCGTGTCTTTGGTTTATTCTTGTTGATCACCAGAATACAACCCGGAATACCTGTGCCATAGAATATATTTGCTGGCAATCCAATAACAGCCTCAATCGCATCCTTTTCAAGCAATCCTCTTCGTATCTTCCCCTCAGCACCACCTCTGAACAACACACCATGGGGCATTACAACACCAAGAACACCTGTTTCATTGAGAGATGCATACATATGCTGTACAAAGGCCAGATCACCATATGATTTGGGTGGAATTCCAAATTTGAACCTATTAAATCCCCTATCATT
>DAOUUM010000405.1 GCA_030668165.1 Candidatus Heimdallarchaeota archaeon | reverse complement strand
TTACCTTCAAATTCATAATTGGTGTATTATTTCTTATTCTGATGCCACTAATATTATTGTTTATTTTCACCATTGTATGGAAATTGAGTACTAGAGTATTGAAATGGCTATCAAAATCATTTGGTGGAACTGGTCAGGATGAGAAAATCAGAGCAGCCATTGGTTACTCCCTGCTTCCAGTTCTATTTAGTTGGGTATTGTTTCTCCTCGTGATTGTAATGCTACCAAAGACCACAGTTAGCAATACCTCATCCTACGATGCGGTGGATGCAGCAGTGGTGAGATTAACTTCTGAGGGACTGGGATTTGTTGGAAAGATATTTCTTTACATTGGCTGGGCATGGTCCACCATACTTGCCATTATTGGAATGCAACGCGCTGCTCGTTTGTCATTATTTGAGTCTATAATCGTTGCAGGAGTTCCATTCGGACTATTCATGCTGGTAGTACTTTAATCTTCAACTTTTTTCAGCTTTATCTTCAATGCAATGGGTGCAGCCAATCTCTCGTCAAGAACAAGAATCTTGTCACCTGATTTGCATTGGATTGTATCATCTGGAGAGAGTATTTTCCCTCTTAATGTTATCATTGGATCCGCCATTCCAAAAGCATAGGCAATTCGATTTTTGAATTCAGAAACCTTTTCTCCCTTAAATGCGATAACCTCTGCCTCTTTTAGCTTGTAGTTCTCCCCACAAATGGGGCAATTGGGGTTCCTGCTCAGTTCCAATTCTGTAAATGCATTGTGCAAGCCATCGTAGAATAGATAATTATTAATTGGTCTACCCACCGAGATCAGGAGTTTAACTATCTCTTGAGTCATGAGCCCACCAATAATCGATGATATTGGAGAGATAGATGGTAATTTCACCTCTTCCTTCTCCTCAGCCATATCTTTTCTGGCCTCTCCCAGAGGAGTACAGGCCTGGGATAATTTATCCTGGGAAATCAGTGGTTGACACTCAAAACACGGTGTCTCATAGGGTAAGACTGTCTGTACATTTCCAAGAAAGGCATACATCCCACCAGATACCATGGGTACACGTTCTCTAAGAGCTAGTGAATTGGCCCACCTTCTACCAGGAAAATTATCCAGACAGGAGGCAATCAAAGTGAGTCCACGTGTGTATTTACGGGGTAAGCTCTCCATATTCTTGGTATGTACGGAGATTTTTATCTGTGGATTTAATTCCTGTAATCGTTCTCCCGCAACAAGCGCCTTATTCTTACCTATATCCTGATTTCTGAATAATAGCTGTCTGTTAAGATTACTTTCCTCGATGGTATCAAAATCTACCAGTATCAACTCTCCCACACCAGTCAGGGCCAGATTTGTTGCCACATAACTTCCAGTTGCCCCAATACCCAGAATCAATACCTTTGCACTATTTAATTTGGACTGATCCCAATCAGGTATTATTGATTGACGGTTATATCTCTCCGATTCATCCACAACCAATAATACACAGTTTTGTTCTTAATATTTATTGAATAATCCTGTACTGTATTGTATTTTTGAAGATCCTAATATCTTTTCGTGAATAATTCACATTGCATATTACTCTATTCTTGTTTAAAATTAAAATTTCTAGGTAATATATCGAAACAATCCGTACAATCCAAAAAAATAAAAAATAATTGACAAGTAGATCTAATTCAATTGAATATCTTAGTTTACAGGGATCCACCCTCGGTTCTTGTGATCAGGTAACACTTGTCACCATCACCCATACCAACCGCCTTCAAGGAGTTAACATCATCCAATTGCTGTCCACGAAAAACTACTATTACTGTGCCAGCCGGAATATTTCTCTGCTTAGCAACCATGCTCTTGATTTTTGCAACGGTGTCATGAGGGTCCAGATCGAGCACTATTGGAGCTCCCCCGCCGATTGCTGAAACAACTTGTATTTTCATATGTATCTAATATGGTGTATCTTTATTAAAAAGGAAACTAAATAGGGTTATTTATTCTGTTGAATTTCCGAAAAATTTTTTCAAAAGGAAAATAAACACCATACAATGAGAATTGTAATCAAAATTGGGGGAAGCATCTTGTTCAAGGATGGAAGGATCAAAACCTCTATTGTTAAGGATTGGATTGAGAAAATTCAGAAGCTATTGGACAGTAAAATCCAGGTGGGTCTAGTTATTGGTGGAGGAATCGCAGCAAGAGATTATATTTTTGCGAGCAAGGAACTGGGAGCGACTGCAGATTATCAGGATTTTCTGGGAATTGAATCTGCACGTCAAAATGCCAGATTATTCATCTCCGGATTTAGAGATGCATATCCAACTCCACCAGAAAACTATGAGGAATTGATCCATGCGGTATCAACTCATCAACTGGTTATCACAGGTGGTTTTCAACCGGGTCAGTCTACCAATGCTGTGGCAGCGATTTTTGCTGAGCATATGCGTGCAGATTATCTATTCAACATGTCAAATGTGGATAAGGTATTCGACAAGGATCCATCGAAACATGATGATGCCATTCCCTATGACACAATTTCCTATGATAAGCTATCTGATATAATTACCCTGAATGAACAGACACCTGGTAAATATGCATTATTTGATTATCTGGGAAATGAGATCATCAAGAGATCCAGTATTAAACTGGTATTCTTGAATGGTAATCATCCCGAATATATTGAAGAAGTTATTAATGGCAAATCAAGAGGTACAATAGTACAATAGTGGTACCTGTGTCGGATAGAAAAATTACCATTTTGAGATTGGGACATCGTCATGGCAGAGATCAGAGAATAACCACCCATGTGGCTCTTTCTGCAAGGGCATTTGGGGCAAATAAATTCATATATTCTGGTGGGAAGGATGCCAATCTGGAGGAATCACTATCTGATGTGGTTGATCGATGGGGTTGAGAATTTGAGATTGAATTCACGGACAAGGTCCCCTCATTTCTGAGATCATGGGATGGAATAATCATACACCTCACCATGTACGGAGAATCACATAAAAAGACCCTGAACACCCTGGAATCACACAAGGATGAGAATCTATTGTTGGTGGTGGGTGGGGCTAAGGTGCCAAGGTATGTCTATTCACATGCAGACTTCAACACCGCAGTTGGTTGGCAACCTCACAGTGAGATTGCAGCACTGATAACAATATTATATGAAATAAATGGAGACGATTATCTATACAAAAAATATGATGATTCTCAGATATCACTCAATGCTGATAGTTTAAAAGCTCAGAGAAGCGAGAGATTCAGGGATTACTCATGATCTAATCTGGTAATCTTAACTATATCTCCAAGAGTGGTCCCCTT
>DAOUUM010000493.1 GCA_030668165.1 Candidatus Heimdallarchaeota archaeon | reverse complement strand
TATTGTATTTTTCCTTAAAATGGATTTCCAATTCATCTATCAATTGTTGTCTTTGATGTATACAACACAGTTCAGACACAATAATATGACTGCTCAGCATGTGAGAGCTACCATCAAGGGTCCACACATGTAAATGATGTACTGAATCCACAAAATCATAGGATACTATCTTCTCTTCAATCTCATCAATATCAATATTATCAGGGATTCCTTGCATGAGTACCCCTACAGTTCTTTTAATTATTTTCAGACCAGATATCGCAATCAGAACAGATATTAATATGGATACGATCAGATCAAATATTATCATATCGGTAATCAATATTAATATTCCTGCAGCAATGGCTGCTACTGATCCCAGTAGATCTGACAGCACATGATAATACACAGAACTCATATTCATATTATCATGATGATGTGATAGGGCAAACAGGGCATAGATATTAACCAACAAACCAATTACAGCTGTAATAAGCATATATGCACCCAAGATCTCATAATCTTGGTCCATTCTGTTAAAGGCCTCTCCCACTATCACAATTGATATTATTACTAAACTTGATCCATTAAATAATGCAGCAAGTATCTCTGCCCTTGAATAACCAAAGGTAAATTTTGAAGTTCTGGGACGGGTGGCCAGTCTCAGTGCAAATAGAGATACTCCAATTGATAACACATCACTTAACATATGCCCGGAGTCTGCAAGAAGGGATAGGGATCCAGATATGAATCCTACGATTACCTCAACGAACATGAAAAGGAGAGTAATTGTGAAAACAATTAACATGGTCTTTTGTCGGTTGTGGTTGTGATCTGACTTCTTATCAGTAGATTCTTCAATTTCCACAGATCAACCGAATGTGTGAATAATTTAAGTCGTGGTATCGAATACCTAGGTTTTAGGTAATAAGGTGGGTTACATTTTTGATTGAGGAATTCTATTCCCTTTCACAATATATCATTTTTTCACTTTCAAAGCGGTGTGTTAAAGATTCTTATATGAAAAACGCAATATTATTATATGGTACTACGTACTGAACTGATTTGGTTGAGATCAAGTTTCAATCTCATGCAGTACAGCCATAAGAGTAAAAATCTATACAACTATGCAAATTATATTTTCAAAAGACAATTGAAATCCAAATATTTCACATCTGAGTTCGAGATGATGGATATTCTCCGTTATCATCCCAGCTACACGTCTCTTCCTGCACATTCTGCCCAACAAATAATCAAATTTCTGGTAAAAGGATGGAAGGGATATTTTCGAAGTAAAAACGAATTCAAAATAAATCCCAAGAAATTCAAGGCACCACCGAAACCCCCAAATTACAAGAGAAAGGATGGATTTCATATCCTGTTTTTCACCGAGAACCAGATCAGAATCAGGAATGGTTTTGTTATATTCCCAAAGATGATCGGATTGAGGGTCAAGACTAGATTGAATGTCGTGGTGAAGCATGCAAGAATCATACCCAGAGGCCATTCATTTTTACTTGAATTAGTTTATGATAGAGGTATTCCTCCCCTCAGACCGATCAAGAATATTGTCTCTGTTGATTTTGGCGTGAACAATCTCATCACTATGGTATCTAATGTGGGAAAACCCGTCATTATCTCTGGGAAACCATTGAAATCAACTAATCAGTGGTTTAATAAGGAAAAATCCAGATTAAGCAGCATTTATATGCTACAGCAGGGAACAGTGCAAGTTTTCTATGGTCAGGCTATGAAATATCTTCTTAAAAGAAGAGAAAGGAAAATTGAGGATTATCTACACAAGGCAAGTAGATTATTTATCAATAACTGCATTGCACGTAATACTGATACCATTGTTGTGGGCTATAATGAGGGCTGGAAAAGCGATATCAATATTGGCAGGATTAACAATCAAAATTTTGTTGGCATTCCCCATCTCAATCTCTTGCGAAAGATTGAGTACAAGGCGGAAGATGCTGGAATAAGGGTGATCCGTGTTGAGGAGAGCTATACCTCAAAATGCAGTTTTATGGATAATGAATTGATTGAGAAACATAGGAAATATGTGGGAAGGAGAGTACATAGAGGGTTGTTCAGTACCTCGGCAGGGATTAAACTGAATGCGGATTGCAATGCAGCAGGAAATATAGGAAGAAAAGTATTCCCGATGAAATATTTCTACGGGACAGTGGATGTTGTGAGTCATCCAGTGTGTCTGAGTATACAGAGGTAACTCTGTTGCGGTTGAGGACATGCGAAATGATAAGTAACAATATTGGTACTTTTATTAACTCATCAACTAGAATCGAACTATAATAACTGGTTTTTCCGCGGATCTAATAAGAATGATTAATAATTACCAACCTGAAGTTATGAAAGTTTGTTTCAGGCTCAATGGGTCATATTAAATTTATAACTAGAAAAGTACCATGACTAAACGGATGCTGATGCAAAAGAGTAACGGTGGTATGATCATACAAGTGAGAATTAGAGCCATAGACTAAACTTCT
>DAOUUM010000172.1 GCA_030668165.1 Candidatus Heimdallarchaeota archaeon | reverse complement strand
ATCTATCACTCTCAAGATTCCCTCATTTTGTGTTTGATACGGATACGAAAAGTCAGTACCAGGCGATGGACCAGCTTGAAAAGGAGACATTAGAGAATCTGATCACCTGGGTACATGAGGAGACAAGAGCAGGAGTTGATTTGGATGATATTAAGCTGAAATTAGGATTCTAGAGAAAAAACGCAACTAGTGAGTAATAATTAGAATATAAATTGGTAGATTAGGTAAATTAGGCAGAAAATTAGGTTCTAACTGTCCACCACAAGTATCTTCTCCGTAATCCTCAATAACAATATCTATTGATAGTTCAGCCGTTGAATTTAATACAGGAGAAAATTCAAAATAGAAAGCAATGGCTGCATCACCTACACAAAGTATAATTTGATGAATAATTTGAATTGAATTACCAGGTTCTAACGTTCCATTTACTGAATTACCACCAAGATCAACCGTATGATTAATATTATCGTTTTTCAGTATTAATACACTTGTTGAGACCTCATAAGAAAATAGTATTGCTGTTTTTGAGGTATCTAGCAAATGCAAAACCAACTGGAATTGGCCACCATCACCCAATGCATCATCAAGTTCAAGAGCATGGTCTGTTTTTTCGTTAATCGTTATTAATTCATTAGATAAACCTAATTGAGGAAATCCTTGGATGTGATACATATTGGAAGTTAGGAATATTGCAACAAGAAATATGGATTGAGTTTTGCTTAGTTTCATTATTATCCCTCATAAGATATTGTTCCATTTTGTGGTGATGAACTCTTCATTTTCCAAATTATCTCAGTGTACAGGTGTCCCCCTGGCATCCAGATTAATAGCATCCAATCCTTTGTACAGGATAGACCCAATTGTTCATCTGCACTAAAATAAGCTGAGCTCACTGGTTCAGAGTGCCCGATAAGATATGTATCCTCCAAATCGGAGGCATTTACTGTAATTAATATTAATTCCGAGAAAACCCCATTATTATTCATTTACTATCAATAGTAATATCATCTTTTCAAGGTTTATTAGGAATATATCAGAGTTTGCTGAATTTCTTATTTTGGTCAAAATATTTTCATTTACCGATAAAAAATTATTATTGCTATAGATCTATAATCTCACTAGGTATTTATTCTTTTTTATCCCTATTCTAATGACCACAATCACTAATAGAGGCCATAGAGTATTTAATTGCAGTATGTTGAGAAATCCAACTTCAGTTGTATTGTTTTCAGAGGAAGAAATTGCATCTGAATTTGTATTGGTAGTAATGGTAATCTCTGAAGAGGGAAGCTCTGTATGACCTCCATCTACTATTGTCCAGGCAAAGGTATCGATAATTTTCTGTCTACTCGCAGCTGAATTATCACTGTATAGTGAATAACCTGCGTCAAAATTAACTCCATACTGTAGTGGTAATTCTGCCCATCCAATTAATAAACTATCATAATTTGCTATCGATAAATTTGCAAACGAAAGCATACCCTCCATATAAGTAACACTGGATACATCCCAATCTCCAATATTCTGATTAAAGTAAGCACCTTCAAACATATAGCTCATTGAAGTAACACTGGATACATCCCAACTACTGATATCTTGATTGAAAGATGTGCTAGCAAACATACCACGCATAATAGTAACACTGGATACATCCCAACTACTAATATCTTGATTGAATGATGAAGAATACATAAACATTGCCTCCATATTAGTAACACGGGATACATCCCAACCATCAATAGGCTGATTGAATGAATCTGCATGATAAAACATGGCATACATACTATGGATACTGGACACATCCCAGTTGCCAATGGGCTGGTTGAATGAAGATGCACCCGTGAACATCCACGTCATATTAGTGACACTGGAAACATCCCATGTATCCATGGATCCAGTACTGCCGAGACTGTAACAGCCCCGGAATGCCCGATATAAGGTAGTCGTTCCTGTTAGATCAGGTGCATCGGTGGCAGAGAGCACAAGGTTCTCACAACCATAAAAATAATGACCTGTATTTCCCAAACCCATATTTCCCCACTGAGAGATCTCAATTATTTTTAATTTATCGCCACCATTGTCAAATTGCCATCCGACCAGGGTACCATCAATAACAAGAGTGTAAACCCCTTCAGAGCTGTAATTGTGCAAAATTTCTGTCTGATCATAGCTTGTAATAGTATCGAAATTTCCATCTCCCCAATCCACTGTGAAGTCATAGGTACCAGTATTTACCAAAGGTAATTTAATCTGTGTGGAGTAACTGGAACCATCACTGATTAGTGTTGTATTCCATTGAGAGGTAAAGGAGGCTGTAGCAGCCTGGACTGTGATCATATTCGAATCGTTTGATAAATCTGCTGTGATTGGTAGAATCATCAGGATAAATAATATTGATATAGTTGCTTTCATTTATTAACCCTCGAAATCGGTATGTTAGCCTAATAACCATATATATTATTAAACATTTGTTGGTTCTGATGAGATAAATCACAATTCGAACCATTGAAATCCTAAATTTTTAAAATCCACCCAGAATTATCCCGAATTTCTTTCGCTGTTTTCTGAGTCCAAACCCTTGTTCCATTTAAATATAATTCGTACAATATTGTCACAATGATTCCTTTACTTAAATTAGAAGAACTAATTGAGTAACAGAAGTTTCAATTCACTATAAAACAGAATTATCAATCGAATATAGATCTGCTATCGTCACAATGGCTTGTTTCTTATTCCTTCTTCAGAGTATGGCCATCCTATCGCTTTGGGAGGGCTCGCTTTTCCAATAAAGCCTGTAAGTGCGATTATTCCACAAATAAAGAGATTATATAATCCGAAAATATTTTAAAAGATTCCTCTGCTGGACCTTCTACGAAAAGATCTGCAATTTCGGAAATAGGGCTACTATTCGTATTGAAATCTATCACGGTTGCCCCGTTGTTTTTTGCAATGAATGGCAATGCTGCGACCGGGTACACCATACCTGATGTACCGATTGTTACTACCAACTTATTTCTCTGCATCTTGTTCTGTGATTGCATCAAGTCATCGGAGTTCAGGATCTCGCCAAACCATACAACAGAGGGGCGCTGTAAACTACCACACTTGCATTTTACAGGTATTTCACCAGGTGCTACATCGTAATCAAATGTCTCTCCACAATTATCAAAACAATGACTTTTGGTAATGGTACCATGAATCTCAACTATCTTATCTGGTGAATTACCAGCTCGGTGATGAAATCCATCCACATTTTGTGTAATGATAATATCCAGTAGATTATGTTTCTCAAGATCCACCAGTGAATGATGAATAGCATTGGGTTTTGCCTCAAATCCCTTCCTCATCCGCATCTGGTACCATTCCCAGACCAGTTCGGGATCACGTCTGAAACCATAGGGAGATGCCAGATCCTCTGGTCGGTGATCCTTGTAATGCCCCTCCTCTCCTCTGAAGGTTTTCAGTCCCGATGCCACAGATGCGCCTGCACCTATGACAAAAACCAATCCATTTGATATCAGATCACGATCCAATTCATCCACAAATTTCTTTATCTGATCCATTGATTCCTCGATAAGTAGATTTTTCTGTATCTTAATAAATATTATATATCAAATAGATCATCAAGCATGGTTTCAACAGGAAAATATGGCGATATTCAATGTACTTGGCAAAAATTATCAATCCATATTTGAGATCATTCAACAAACCTTAAGAATTTAATTGTGAGCTTTAACCATGCAAAATATTTCCATTAAAAATGATCTGCAACTCGTGATTCGTGAAGCTAAGATTGAAGATGCAGCCACGATTATCGATTATGTAAATATTATTGCAGGAGAGAGCGAGAACATCAGTTTTGGTCCAGGTGAATTCAAAATGACAGTGGAGGAAGAGGAGAAGTTCATTGAATCCACCTCTAAAAGCAAGAATAATACCTTCGTCGTGGCGTTTATTGGAAATGAAATGGTATCCTTGGCAGACGTGCATTCAGGTAATAGACCACGTATAAGACACTCTGGTGAGTTGGGAATTACTGTACTGAAAAAATACTGGAGAATGGGTGTGGGTCTGGCAATGATGCAGTATCTAATAGACTGGGCAAGGGATGCAGGTCTCAGAAAACTAAATCTGAGGGTCCGAGAGAATAATGTAGGAGCTATAACATTGTATCGCAAACTTGGTTTCTTGGATAATGGTATAATCACACGTGAATTTCTTGTCAGAGGAGAATTCTTCTCCACCATTTTTATGGGATTAGAAATCGATTAAATTTATCTAATGTTAAGATTGACAATTCAATTTGAATAAATCACCGAATTATTTTTGTTCAGATATCAATTTATTTTATATTGAACCATTTTGACAGTACATATGTCTGCCAATGGTCATATCACAATTAGCAATGTATCCAAGATCTATGAGCTCGGAAATTCACAAGTCGTTGCTCTTGATAATATCTCACTGAACATAAGCAAAGGAGAATTTATCATCATAGTGGGCCCCTCGGGGAGCGGTAAATCCACTCTCGTAAATATTATTGGTGGTGTGGATACCCCGGATAATGGGGATGTGAATGTGGCAGATATGAACCTCACACAGATGAATGCAGGTGAATTAACCAAGTATAGGCGTAACCATGTGGGTTTTCTTTTTCAATTTTACTCTCTCATTCCAACCCTAACAGCCATGGAGAACGTATTGATTGCTGCAGAACTTGTAAAAATCAAGGGGGCTGAGTTAAAATCCAGGGGTGCTGAAGTTCTAAAGGCTGTTGGATTGGCAGATCGGGGAGATAGCTATCCCTCACAGTTAAGTGGTGGGGAGAGACAACGAGTCGCCTTGGCACGTGCTCTGGCCAAATACCCGGATTTGATCATGGTTGATGAGCCCACTGGACAACTAGATTTTGAATCTGGTAGAAAGATGATTGAACTGATTAAGGAGGTAGCATCCACTTACGGTTCCACTGTTATCATGGTAACCCATGATATAACGCTGCTCGATCTGGCTGATCGTGTGATACAGATGCAATCAGGAAGGATTTTGGAGGAGTAAAAATTCGCAAGGTATATCTCGCTGCAATTAAGGATATAAGGTTCAACAAATCCCGATCTCTGGTTATAGTACTTGCGTTCTTCATGGCAATCTCATTTCCCATTTCACTGATGAATCTTACCTATAATCTTGAGAACATAATAATTGACGAGCAGGAAGAGTACTCACTTGCACACATCAATATATTCTACAATGAATTTGTGAATGATTCCACTTATGATCTGATAAGAAATAGAATTGAGGAACTCCTAGGTAGTGATGAGTTCTCAATCGATTACCGTACCCAGATCTATTCCAAGTATCAATCCCTTGGTGATGGAGAACTACTCAAGGATAGCTGGGTTGGCATTGACATACTCACCCTGGGTGATGATCTTCCTGTGGTGAACCAGATCAAAATTGTCAGTGGGACTGAACCAGAAAATGATAATGAGATCCTGATGCACAAATCACTAGCCGAGATTGATAATCTGGATATTGGTGATAGTATCACTATCTATGGTCCAACTGGTCCCCAGGAACTATTTATTTCAGGTCTGATTGAGGCCATAGAATACGCGTCATTTCAAATCTCACAGACTGGAGTAGTCTATACCACCAGAAATGCAATGCAGAACATACTGGGTGTTGATCTCTCAATTAACCACATCAATTCTATTCCGGTTTATTTTGATGAGAATATTGAGCTGGACAAGTTACTGGAGATTGCAAAGAGTTTAGAGGTTGAATCTATAGAAACATCACAACCAGATATCACCATTGTTTGGTTTGTACGTGAGACATCATACAGAAAAGCACTTCTTGATGCATTGAATCTAACAGAGAGATATATCTACCTTGGCTCCATCTTCATTTTCGCAGTTGTTGGAATAATCATATTTGTGGTGACCAATAGATTTGTGAATGAGCAGAAAACCACCTTGGGGGCCATTTATGCGTTTGGAGTAAAACGGAGGGATATACTGCTCTCCTATTTCTTAAGGATATTTTTATTATCTCTAATATCAATCACTCTGGGATTGATATTTGCCAAATATCTGCTTTTAAATCTGGTGGCAGAGATGGGAAAATCATGGGGCTTGATCTCGACCCAGAATGAACTGTCCAGTATTTCCATTTTTTATACTCTGACTATCTCAACAATTATCACCTACTCCTTTGTGGCTATAGCCGTTCTTAATCTTCTTAAATTGACGCCTTATGAGGCAATGAGAGGAAAAACGAGCGAATTGAAAAATACTGGATTTATCATGTATCTTAGCAAGATACTACCCACTAAATTACTTAACCATGCATTTAGAAATCTATCTAGAAACAGAACCAGAACTGTTTTAACGGTCCTTGCACTATCTGCTGCTCTTACATTCAGTCTGAGTCTTGCATATACTGATGATTCTCTTGGATTTACCGTAACTGAATTTTATGATAACAATCTACATTTTGATCTAATAGTCGATTATGGATTCGAGAATGCTCTTAATTTTTCTTTAACCGAGAATTTGAGCACAATCGAGGGTGT
>DAOUUM010000269.1 GCA_030668165.1 Candidatus Heimdallarchaeota archaeon | reverse complement strand
AGAGCCGAAGAAACTTATCAATGTCTGCAGTAATAATTATTTGGGATTATCAAATCATCCCGAGGTAATTCAGGCAGCACATGAAGCACTGGATAGTAGAGGATTTGGAATGTCTTCAGTTAGGTTTATTTGTGGCACCCAGGATCTCCACAGAGAACTGGAAGAAATAACTACTAAGTTCCTAGGTACCGAGGATACAGTTCTTTTCTCGAGTTGCATGGATGCAAATGCTGGTGTATTTGAAGCATTCATGACCAAGGAAGATATATTGATATCTGATCGTTTGGTTCACGCATCTATTATTGATGGAATTAGACTTTGTGCTGCAGATCATGATACCTTCAAACATAGCAACATGGATCATTTGGAAAAGAAGTTGAAACTGCATAGTGATCGCAGAATGAAAGTTGTCATCAATGATGGAGTGTACAGTATGGATGGAGATTGTGCCAAACTAGATGAGATGGCAGAACTCTGTGAACAGTATGGTGCTTTATTATTCAGTGATGAATCACATGCTTCAGGCCATATTGGAAACACCGGTAGGGGAGTACATGAAAAATTAAATGTTGTTGGTAAGCTTGATATAATAACCACAACTTATGGAAAGGCACTAGGTGGTGCTTCTGGTGGTTGTGTATCCGGAAATGAAGAAATAGTTGAGATGTGCCGTCAGAGGGCTAGACCCTATCTGTTCTCCAATGCAATGGCACCTCCGATTCTGGCAGGATCGATCAAAGCTTTAGAAATTGTTAGCAGAGATAATTCTTTGGTTAAGAAATCACAATGGAATTCAACATATTGGAGAAAGGGACTAGAAGATATGGGATACATACTCAAGGCAGGTGATACTCCAATTGTACCTGTAATGCTGTATTCAGCCAAATTGGCTCAGGATATTTCCCGAGATCTTTATGACCTAGGAGTGTATGCTATAGGCTTCTTCTTTCCGGTTGTGCCAAAAGGAGCTGCAAGGATTAGAACCCAGATGTCAGCAGGGCTAGATAAAGAGCATTTGGACAGGGCATTAGAGGCTTTTGAAACTGTCGGTCGCAAATACGATATACTTGGAAAGGACAAAAAAGAGATCATGGCTATGTATAAATAATATATTGTAAAATTAAGAGTAAAATAATAAACGATTAGATCTAGTCATTAGTGGAATTGTTTTCTTATCGAGTAAGTTAATTTCTTGACCAGTTAGTAATTTTGCAGATATTGTAAGATCAATCTTATCTTCTTCAGAATACTTCCATCCATAGAATGAACAGTTCTCCTTTGGATCAAGACTGAAATCTGTACTCTGCAGCTCATCATCCTTGTAGCCCTTGATTGAACCATTTATTCTTATTCCACCATCAATAAAATTCATGAGAAATATCTCACCATCCTGCATCGGCTTGTCAATATGTTTACAAATTTCACCTTCGCACATCTCAAGAATAATATGTGTTGGAAGTTCAACCCTATGTTCCTCCAGCAATTCTGATAGATCCAAAGGAATGCGAATAATATTCTTGTCTTTATTTTGATGTAATTGCATCAGTAATATGTACAATTCTCCAATTAAAAAAGAATTTCATGATCAATCGCACAAAATTTAATGTAGAAACTAGACTATTGACATAATTATAATATCTATATAAAAGAAAGTAAATTCATGGATCTTTGTGCAAGCTATTACTGAAGACAAACGTTTCTCTCTTTCAATTACTTTCAATCAATCTTGAGATATTTTTGGCAACTATTATGGATGATTCCATGGTTGGAGAAAGACTGTCAACCCCATTGACATAGTATAGATTTTCTCCTAGGATTAATGGAGGGAACTTATCAAAAGCTATCGGTGTTAGATCCGGATAAGTATATGGAACTTTAGCGTAGTGTACCTCGCTTATGTCAACAAACATCTTGTCTAACTCCTTTCTGTCAACAGGATCTTCACCAGAAAGTGTCCAAACAGTAACACCCTTACCGGTGATACAATTTTTATTCATACCCTTCATGGGTGCACTACTATTTTCAGTTGTTAAAATCATATCTGGTGCCTCTTTCACCCCGAAATAAGAGGGATTGATCTCTCCTGCAACTATAGTCTTGGTGTATGGAACAAATTTTCTATTGTAACTAGTAATCTCAACCATATCATCAACATTCTTGATTGCTAAATCTGCCACCTCAAGAGGAGTTGCAATGACAACTGTATCGAATTCTAGGGTCTCTCCACTGATCTCGACACTGTATCCTTTTTCTATTTGACTAATGCATGTCACTTTTTTTCCCAGATGAAGTTTTGCCCCGGATTTATCCACGAGCTTCTGACATAGGGTTTTATTTCCATTGTTAATATAGTATATGGGTTGATTATCTGAAGCTATGAGAGATACAAATCCTGCAAAACCATTCATCTGCCTATCACCACATTGATGATAGATTGTCCTGTTTGCTGGAATAGCAAGCTCTGCAATAATTTTCTCCTTAACACCCATTTCCTTCAGCTGTGTTTCGAGTTCATTCGTGTAAATGGTTCCAAATCCCATGCGATCAATCATTTCAGGTATGGACTTGAATGGTTTATTATCATCATAAAATTCTGTTACATTAGATTTTACAAGACTCACTCCTGCTTTAAGTTTCAGGAGATTAAATCCAAAACGGGAGAGTAACTTCATTGTGCTCCAAAAATCAGACTTGGGAGTCTGGTACAACATTTTTTTACCATCGTATAATCCTAGGGTATCAGAAACCAATTTTGTTTTCTCAAGATTTAATTCATCAGCCAGAGAAATGATATTTTGATTTACACTATGAAAAAAACCTGCCCCAGTCTCAACAATCTTATCATCAATTTTGACATTCCTGATTCTCCCTCCAACCTCCTCTCTGCTCTCAAAAACTGTAATTTCATGTTCTTCATTTTTTCCCAAATAGTAAGCAAGGGAAGAACCCCCAATACCTGCACCAATTATTGCTATTTTCAATCAAATGCCCTCATATATCTATTCAGCTATTCTGCATCAGATTATAAGAACAACGGAAAAATTCATGACTTCGGCATAAGAAATATAATAATTAAACCTTTATTTCAAATATGAGCTGGTCAATCAACACCATTCCTTCTCAGAAGGGTAGAATTGTCGTGATTACAGGTGCAAACAGCGGACTGGGTTTTGAAACTACCAAATTTTTTGCATCCAAGGAAACTACTGTTGTAATGGCATGCCGGGATCTGCAAAATGGCGAGGTTGCCAGAGAATTAATAATGCAAGAATACCCAGAAGCAGATCTGAGTCTGATGCTGCTGGATCTTGCGGATTTATCATCTATTCAGAGCTTCGCAAAAATATTTAACGAGAAATATGATCGATTAGATATTTTATTCAATAATGCGGGATTGATGGCTATACCCAAAACTATCACAATGGATGGATTTGAAGCACAATTTGGTGTCAATCATCTTGGTCATTTTGCACTCACAGGTCAATTATTGGATACAATTCTGGCAACTGAGAAATCTCGTATTGTCACCATTAGTTCTGTGTTTCATTATATTGGTAAGATAAATATTGGGGACCCCATGGCAGAAAATAGAAGATATTCAAAATGGGGAGGATACACACAATCCAAACTAGCAAATTTGCTTTTCACCTTTGAATTACAAAGGAGGCTACAAAATCACTCTACTATTGCGGTTGCTGCACATCCAGGTTATGCGACAACTCATTTACAGACCAGGGGTACTGAGATGGAGAATAGAGGATTTAGGAAAAGAGTTGTACAGTTTATTACTTTTATAATGGGCGTCTCTGCCAAGAGTGGTTCCTATCCACAAATCCGTGCAGCAACTGATCCTGAAAGCAAGGGTGGGGACTATTATGGACCAGGTCTATTCAACTATCTGTTCCCCCGCAGACCTAGAAAAGTATGGTCAACTCGTCGTGCTAATGATACAGAAATGGCAGAAAGCCTCTGGGAGTTATCTGAGGAATTCACAGGTGTTACTTACAAATTATAAGAATAATTAATGTATCTTCAGTATGAATATTAATTTTCAGAGGATTGACAAAAATTTATCTTCTTAGCTAAATAGTTTATATTGTATGGTAACAATGGAATCCTATGATTTTCCGAAAAAAGCAATACATAATTAAGGAAGGCAAACGTCAATTCCTTGATTTTATTCCCCCAATTAGCATATTGATGGGTGGGCTCATTTTTATCGTGGGAACTGTACTTGCGATGTTTTGGTATCAAACTCCCAAGGGAGGATATCAATTTTTTGATCAATTTTTCTCAGAATTGGGACTTCGTAATAATTACACCGCTATACTAGATGATGGAAGTTCTGAATTCAGGTATGCTCCTCAAAATCCGGAACTATTCAATTATTCTCTTTTAGCAGCTGGTATTTTGATGATGTTCTTTTTCGCGTTCTCATTTAGACAGATGAGAAACGCAAACAGACCATCCAATTTCTTTTTACTAATTGCTTCAATAAGTGGTATCGTTGCAGGACTGATGCTAGTCGGAGTTGGACTCTTTGATTTGGGCTATCCAGCTGATATATTCTGGCAGGAACATGGATTCTGGACTGGATTGTTGTACATTCTTATAACTGCAACATCACTGTGCTGGTTCGTCATGCTTCTGATATCCAAAGACCTACCATATCGCAAAACTAAATGGATATTGTTTGACTATCTGTTTTTACTTGTACTGGCATTTTTAACAATTATCAACTTGTTGGATGGATTGGATGTTGTATTTGTGAAGGATATAGCGTATCTCAATACATATACAGTTGAAACCTATCAAAAATCAATCGCCTACCTATTTTT
>DAOUUM010000229.1 GCA_030668165.1 Candidatus Heimdallarchaeota archaeon | reverse complement strand
TCTTCATTTAGTTCATAGGTGAATTTGGGAGTGGGATCTCCAGCCTTGGTGATTAACTCATCCAAAGTTTTAGCAAGTTCAATGGTACCATCTCCACCCAAGGCGACACCCTTTGAAATCTCAAATCCATCAGCTCCATTCTCAAGTGAATAATTCCTGATCAGTTCAATTTCCTCATCAGTATCATGGGGGAAGTAGTTCAGAGCAACAACACATGGAACTCCGAATGATTTCATGTTCTCAATGTGTTTTCCAAGATTTTCCAATCCCTTCCTGACAGATTCTGCATCGGGTTCTTTGATTAGCTCACGATCAAATGGTTTACCATTACCGTGATGTTTTAGGGCTTTAACAGTGGTAACTAGCACAACTGCATGTGGGAACATACCAGATGCCCTGCATTTGACATTGAAGAACTTCTCAGCTCCCAGATCAGAACCAAAACCAGCCTCGGTCAAGACGTAATCAGCCATGTGTATGGCAAGCTTATCGGCAATTACCGATGAGGTACCGGTGGCGATGTTTCCAAAAGGACCTATGTGCATCAGACAAGGGGCTCCCTCGTAGGTCTGCACTAGATTGGGCTTTACCGCATGTTTCAACAGAACTGTCATGGCACCAGCTGCTTTCAGATCCTTGGCAGTGACTACTTTTCCAGCCCTGTTTCTACCAACTACAATATTGGAAATTCTTCTCTTAATGTCTGGTAGATCTGTGGCAAGAGCCATCAGGGCCATTATCTCGGATGCAGCTGTGATATCAAAACCGGATAGTCTGGTAACTCCATTAACTGAAGGCTCACCGGCTGCAAGTACAGTGGTTCGAAGGGCACGATCATTCATGTCCATGGCCCGTCTCCATTGAATAGTGGTCAGATCAAGATCCAGTTGGTTCTTTCTAAAAATATGATTATCCATCAGTGCTGATAGAAGATTGTGGGATGACTCTATCTTTGAAAAATCACCAGTGAAACCTAGGTTGATCTCCTCCATAGGCAGAACCTGTGCAAAACCAGCTCCGGCAGCTCCACCCTTGATACCAAAGACAGGTCCCAGGGATGGTTGACGTAGTGTAACTACAGCTCTCTTTCCAATCTTGTTCAGCCCCTGGGTCAGACCAATGGCTGTGGTTGTCTTACCCTCTCCAGCGGGAGTGGGGTTGATGGCTGTTACAAGTACATATCGTCCCTTGGGCTGTTTCTTTATTTCAGCTTCTTTCTCTTTGGAGAGCGCAATCTTTGCGATGACCTTTCCGTGTAGTTCAAGATCATCTTCTGTTAGACCAAGTGTTTTGGCAACCTCTGTAATAGGTTTTAATGTCGCTTCCTGTGCGATTTCAAGTGATGACTTCATGCATTTCCCGATTTATGATTCTTAGATTTATAATAATCGATTGATTACAATTAATTTATTAATAAATATAAAAAAATCAAGCTTAAATCGAAATAAATACATCCATTTCTGATATATTGTAAATATTCTAATCGAGAATTGATATAATATTTATTATTTGAATATCTGGGGCATACATCGAAAGATTAAATTGTAAAAATATGATGTATGAACGGTCATTCTTCCAAAATCTTTCCTTATTTAGGTAAGAATATGATTTGTTATGAAATATGTTTAAATAAATATTGCATTGTCAAAATTCAATGGTAAAGGTGAAAACAATAAAATCTATAGTAATAATACTTTTTCTAAGTATATTACTCTCTATGTCCTCTGGAAGTACAGTATACCAAACTGATATACCAGCAAATGCACAATCAAGTATTGCAGGAATTGGTGTTGATTCAGATCCATTCGCACCATCGTGGGAAATTATTGACACTACAATTGCTCCAAGCCCCAGATATGACCATGCAATGGCATTTGATCCCTCGAGAAATGTTACCCTTCTGTATGGTGGACATGATGGTACCAGCATTCTTGATGATACATGGGAATTTAACCACACAAGTAAAACATGGAAAAGTATTGCCTACTCAGCCGGGTACATTCAGGGAGCGGCCATGACATATCATAATAAATCAGGTATGATATATATGATAGGTGGGATGGATGATCTTGGTAATTTTCTAAATTCAATATATTCATTTGTAGATGGAGTCGGATGGCAATTAGGGACTGAGTACCTAGCTGATCCCCTCTACAGGCCCGGAGTTGCATATAATCCCAGTATTGATGTTATATATGTTACAGGGGGATTGATGCCATCAGAATCTGCATCAATGGATGTCTATGAGTATAATGATACTGCAGGAACAATAATTGATGTAGGAAGTTCTTATGGTAGATATGGTCATAGCGCAGTGTACATTCCGCTCTATACCGAAATTTGGGATGAGGTACCAAGTGATTTTGGTGATGATATGTTGTTAATGGGTGGAATAATAGGTAGTGGAACTCCCTCTTTTACAGCACAAGAAACAGAATTTGATCCAATGGATAATACACTTGAAAATTTTAATACTATGGGCTCTGGGGTTCCCGAAAATATTGGTTCTGAATTGTATGGTATTTATGATCCCAGTATCCAAGCTGTACTGTATTATGGTGGCCACAATGATTCTCATTTTATCAACGAGATTTGGATAACCAAGTTGATATCGCCATGGACCTATGATACTTATCAAATGGAGGTACTGAATATGCCACCCCCACGTGCACAACTAGGGTTAATTTATGATACAAATATGAATAATTACCTCATGTTTGGAGGTATTAATGATGGATCTATATATGGAGATACATGGATACTAAATATTATCGAACCAGAAGGGATACCACAAATCGATTCAATTGATGATTGCACTTACGAGCAATCTGATCCCAATATTATCAGTTGGAATGTGATTGATACCAATCCTTCACGTTATATTATCTATGATAATGGGAGTCCATTTGATCAGGGTCAGTGGTCAACGGGAAGTATAACAAGTAATCTTCAGAACTTTGGTCTAGGAATACATGAAATCCAATTATGGGTGAATGATACCAATGGTTATTACTCCACTGATACCGTCCTGGTGACCTTGGTGGACACCATAGATCCAGTAATACAAACACCGGATGATTTTGGGGTGGATTTAGGGACCATTGTAAGCATACAATGGAATATCACTGAATATAATCCCTCTGATTACAAAATATACAATCAGGGGCAGTTGGATGTCACCGATACCCTTTCAGGGACAAGTGTGGTGTTTGAGGAATTGCTGGCACTGGGTACCCACAACATCACCCTGCTCGTTTATGATACCTCTCTAAATTCTGCGAAATCCACTGTTATAGTTACTGTAAATCCGGTGAATTCGACTGTTACCGAAACGATAACTGAACCAGTCACAGAAACCATAGCAGGAACCACGATTACAACTACAGAGACCATCACCGATATAGATACATCAATATTGACCGAGTATCTGACAAATACAGGGGATGTAGGATTGTCCTTTATAATTCCTGGATTTATGTTCTTTGTATCAATTGTATTAATCAGGAAGAAACGCTAAATCGCTAATAAATAATTGGATTCAATTAAATCACACAATAACAATTCACGTAAAAAGAATTTAATAACGAGAAAATAACTGAAGATATATGAAACACGAAGATGGATTTTTTGAAGGAATAGGAGATACCAAGCTTTATTATCAGAAATGGTTACCAGATACAATTAAAGGAGTTGTACTAATTGTGCATGGCCTTAATGAACACTCGGGTAGATATATGAATGTGGTAAATGCTCTAATTCCAGAGGGATATGCTGTTTATATCCATGACGGCCGTGGTCAGGGCAAATCAGAGGGTAGAAGATCACATGTAAATCGATTTAGCGATTATATGGATGATTTGGGTATTTTTGATGAATTAGTAAGAAAAGAAAATCCCAATCTTCCATTTCATCTTCTGGGTCATTCTCTGGGTTCAATGGTTACAACTCACTTTTTGGCAGGAATTGATCAGAGTAAGTTCAAATCCATGATATTAAGTGGAACCGGATCAGCACCCGGCCCAGCAGTAAAAGGAATAATTATATTCATCGCTAAGATTTTATCAAAAATATTACCTAAAATATCCATTCCATCAGGGCTGGATCCTAATTTTATTAGTTTCGATCCACAGGTGGTAAAGGACTATATCAATGATCCACTGGTTGAGACCAATGTAACTCCAAGACTGGGCAACGAATCAATGATTTATACTATTAGTATGGTTGATAATGCTAAGATGATAAAGGTACCTACCCTGATGCTAAATGGATCCGAGGATGAGGCATTTTCGGGCTGGGATGAGCTCTATGCTGCATTTGAGGTTGAAAAGGATTTCAAGAAATATGAGGGAATGAGACATGAGGTTTACAATGAACCAGAGAAAGAGATTGCTCTCAATGATCTCAAAGACTGGATTAATAAATTCAACTAATAAATAAGTAAGTAGTTTAGGTGTGGAATCAGATCAATATGAATTAGATTCTCAATACAATAAGAAATGAATCGTGAATCAAGTAAATATTTCGGTATCCCGATTATTTTAAAATAGAGAGACCGTTCTATAGAACCTGATATAGTTTATATATTAAATGAGCCCGTACACGGTTAATGGTAAACAATAAAATTTTGTTTCTGATACTTTTGTTAATTATTCCGTTTTTGCCAGCCAGTCCTGTTTTGGGATTGGATCCCCAAAATGATGCTGGTTCAGGATCAGATGCACCAGATAATGCAGTAGATGCTCTATCTCTGAACTTAGATACGCTATACACTGGTGAGGTGGGAGATGAATTATCCAACTTGGATGGTGAGGATGATACTGACGATTTTTTCTCTATTACGACTACTAAAGTAGGAGAGTTATCGATTTCTTATGAGGTTACTAGTATCGTTAATAGTAGCATGTCCTCAGTTTATATCTATGAAGATCAGACGGTAGTTGGTATAGGGACTTTCTGGAATGATGATCCAAAAGGATTTCTTGTTGTACCTTTAATTAACATTGGAACTTTTGTCATTCGTATTTATTCCTGGAGTGATTATGTTAAGTATGAATTCAAAATTACATTTAAAGAAAAATCTTATTCTCAAGATGATGCCGGAACTGGATCTGATGCTCATTATCTTTCATCAGCACCCACATTATTGCTCGATACAGAATACTCAGGTGAAATTGGTTTTGGTTCTGTGACACCAGATGGTGAAGCTGATTATTCTGACCGTTATAAAGTTGATCTTAATTCATCTGGCTATCTGAATATCCATTTAAACTTTACCTCAGATGAAAGATACCCAGCAATTTCGATTTCTGTAAAAACCGAATCTTTTGATGGGTTATATAATGAGGGTCATCTAGATGCGAATCTAACATTAGATTTTATCTCACCCATTCCAAAGGCTGGTGAATATTACCTAGAACTATATTCTCAAAGTTGGAATTCTTCATATAACATTGAGTTATCCTTTGAAAATGACACCTTACCTCCTCAGAAT
>DAOUUM010000523.1 GCA_030668165.1 Candidatus Heimdallarchaeota archaeon | reverse complement strand
TACCTTGAAATCGATCATCTACTAGATTTTTCCAATATCAACAGTGTGGAGGATTTTTACAAATGGGCAAAGGATGAAGTAAATTTATGGAAAGGGAGAAAATATTCAGATCTGCTTAAGGCTTTAGCCAATCCCCCGATACGTGAAGGAGTAGTTGAAGGTATATCCAAAATAAGATCTACGGGATACGATATCGTATTACTCTCTGGAGGCATTGATGAATTGGTAAAACAGGTTGCTGATCAGGTAAAGGCTGATTATTATCTGAGCAATACTATTCACCACGAACATGGATTGATCACTGGTGATTTTGATTTCAATGTGGGTTCAAAATCAGATGCTATAATCAACTATGCAACAACTAATGGGTATGATCTTGAAAATTGCATAGCAGTAGGAGATGGAGTTCATGATATCCAGATGTTCAATACAGTAGGGTATTCGATTGCAATTAATCCAGCCAAGCCAATTGTGGGGAAATCTGCTAACGAGGTTGTACTAGATAATGATTTCAAAATGGTAGTACAGATAATATTGAACAAATCTTAGATATACACTGTGAAATTAATTACTGAGAAATAGCCAGAGTAAAGATCAATACACTCAACATCCCCGATTGATCTGCTCATCAAATATGCAATTACTGCACATTCTCCATTTCCTTACTCTAGCATAACAATATCTTCATTCTCTCTTAAATCTTATACTGAATCAAATCATAAATTCACCCAATAGTTCAACTAAATATTACAATTTATTCATCTTCAATGATTGAAAATCCAATATTTGCAGGAAAACAGTAGTTATAAAATTCGCATTTGAATGAGTAATTTGCACATTCCTCGGGATATTCAGGTATGGGTGGTGGTAATTTTTTACCTCGCTCTGCAGAGGCCAAATTTACAACTTTCATGATTATATCACTAAATTTCACCTTACTGAATTCCTGGGGATAGTAGGTGAAATCAAAATTATTCCTGTTCACATAGAGTATCGCACCTCTAATTCCTTTTAACATACCTTGATAGGCCATTAACTGAGTGAGATGGCTTTGGTTTGGTAAATATAATCGTTTCGCAGAAGTAGTTTTGATATCAATTACAATTTTTTCTCCGGTCAACTCATCCTCAACAAGTAAATCATAGTGACCTATGAGGGTCACATCATTGATTTTATAGCTTACCTCCTCCTCCATTGAGTGTATTTTTGATTCTAAAACTTCCTGGAGGACCTCATGTATTAATTGGCCTGCTGTTGAGGCTCCAAATGATATTTTAACCTCATGCTTATTTATTGAAACTTGGTCAACCATTCCCAAATCCTCGATTTCTTCATCCGATAAGTAATTTTTGGGATCTTTTTGAAGTAATATTTTTCTACTGCATTTAGCAACAGAAGAAGCTCTGAATTCTAGTTCATTTGGTGTGTAGGAATGCCCTTTGCCTTCCATGAATTGTGAAAATGTATCTGAGATCATTTTGAATAATCGGATATCGATATCTTCTGCATCATCCGTGATACCATTTAATTCAAATTGAGTAGGTCCTTCTCTGTTATCATTACTACGATTGATACTTGTCACCAGCTAGTTCCATAAGAATAATTGAAAAGTCTATTATATTAATTTCTTAGCTTAATTGAAAATGTGTGAATTATTTTCCTATAAGTTTTGAAATCCCCACAATCATATTTGGTTTAATGAAATTGATAGGAGTCTCATTTTTTGCCTCTATCATAGATATAAACTAAAACGATGAATCTCATAATAAATTATGAAAGTTGATCTTCATCTCCATTCTAAGTACTCATGGGATAGTTTGGTTCCAATTGAAGCTTATATTAGCCTTGCTGAGGAAAAAGAGTTTGGGGCAATATCAATTGCGGATCATAATAGTGCTGATAGCCATAAAGAAATCAAGGAATTACAGAAAACAACCAAGGTGATATTGGTCCCGGGTCAAGAGGTAAGTACTTCTGATGGTCATCTGTTGGTATATGGTTGGCTTCCCACTCTCCCGATGAAGAAAACTATGAAAGAGACAGTGGAACTTGCAAGAGAATTGGGTGGGGAAAACAAGGTAGTCTGTGTTGCTGCACATCCCTTTGATAGATTAAGAGGAGGCAAGGGTAAAGTGATTTTCACCGCAGATATAGACGGGATGGAGATACTGAATGCATCTACCCTTGTTGGCATATTCAACTGGATTGCTAAAAAAAATTCCAAGAAACATGCAGTATTTACGGTTGCAAACTCTGAT
>DAOUUM010000188.1 GCA_030668165.1 Candidatus Heimdallarchaeota archaeon | reverse complement strand
TGTGAAAACATTATCCTACTCACAGATCAATGCCAATGGCAAGCATCTTTGGGTGAGTGTGATTATAATATTCTTTTTGGAAACTTTCAAGGAACAGCTGGTTAATCTTTATAACAGCGTAGACATCGGGTTATTTGGATTTTTATCTCCCTATCTTCCATTTCCCTAGGATTTGATTTAATTGAGAACCAGTGAAATTATACTTTTGATAATGCGTGAGGTTGCTTATTTATGATTGATTATGTTATTCTTGTAACTGCATCCAAGGGTGGTGGTGGAAAAACCCCTGCGGCCCTATCCATTGCTCTTGCTCTAAATGATCTGGGTATTCCAGTACTGGCATGTGATTTTAATTTCAATAATCATGATTTGCTAACCATATTACATGGTACCAATATTAAATATAGGCAGCAAGAGGATCTGATGAGAGAGGTCGAGATAGGTTCGGATCGATTCTGGCGAATTAAAAAGGATTTCTGGCTGACCCAGTGGAATTCCATACTTGAGTTGGGGCTTCCATCTATTTCCAGCTTCTGGCAAAAGGTACGCATGTTATCCAAAACTGAATTCCCTGATGGAGAACCCAAGATCATGGTGATAGATTCCAACCTCACCCTGCCCTTGATATGTCCACCAATCACAGAATTGGATTCTTACAGAGATCTACCCCCAGTGGAGGTATTTCATCTGTGGAGTCCGTCTATAACATTGCAGTTAAATGAACAGGATAGATTTGTAAAGGCAATTGATCAGTTGAATCGGTTCAGTCCCGGTTTTGAGGAGCGACTAACCCATGTATTTACTCCACGTCACTATGCAGCATCATCATTATTTGGTACACTTGCCAGTATTACCAAAGGAGAATTTGCAGTCACAAAGAAGATAAAATACAAACAGAGTACTCCAAAACCGATTAAATTTGCAGAATTGAAAAAGTCACTATTTGCCAGTTTTATTCCAACAGTTCTTCACTATGATGAATCTTCGGGTTCTACTATACAAAAAATCTTACAGTTATGGTTAGAGAGAATTATTCAAGAGCTTAAAAATAGAGAATATCTGACTAATAATGTACTGATTGTTCCAACCGTGGTGCATAAAATTGCTCTTCTGGTTGAGGAACTTACTCTCAAGCCGGGAAGAACCCTGGATTCATGTCGGGATGATCTTGGTTCACTCTATGATATAATACATGAGCATTTTGTTAAATACAAACAAGAAATATTGGCAGATTACTAATAAATGGTAAACATGGTAAGACACTGATCAGATGAATATAATCCAATTATGGCTACTATGCAAATGTGATGTGCCCATGTTTTTGAAATTATTATGTACTTTTTTGAAATGTTTCTGAGCAGGGATCAGAGACAATCCTGCGATCCATATTGGGAACTTGTTGATATCGGTTTTTATCTTTATTTTTTGTATAATTAATGTACAATTTATGTCTAGCATCTGACAAGTAAACCCTGCCTTTGAAAAAGTGTAGGTAATGAAGAAAGAAATGTATCAACGCACCAGTAAATAAGCCTAAAATAATTCCAGCTACCATATAATCATCTTTTATGTTCAAATTTAAGAGATCGTTAATTTCAGCTACTATATAATTCTCTATTGGGTTAAAATTTAATAGATTGATAATTACTGGTATCAAGTATACTGAAATGATAATTATTCTTTGGATATTTATTGCTCTGACAGATTTGACTTTAATGGCAACATTACCATCACATGCATCACATTGGATATAGCTCTTATAGGATGCATTACGAAATACAGGTAATTTATGTTCATGATATGAATAAGATGTTTTGGACTCTATCGCCAGACCTCCTTTCACAGCGAGAGAATATTTAGTACCTTTCATGTGTCTTAAAGTCGCATCTACAATACCACGAACATATTCACCTTTTGGACTAGGGGTTTGTGGATCATTTGATTCCGACACAGATTTTAATGCTTAGAATATATATATATTTATTTTGCATTAATGATGGGCAGTTCTCCATAATTAATAATTTTGACTATATTTATTCTCAATTTGTGAATATAAATCATAGATTTAGACAGTGGCCTCAGGTTTTGATTTACAATCATTTATTCAATTTTATTTTCAGTGTTGGATATAGGATCAGCAGGCCTATCAGGGTATCCGCTATTGCCAGAATTTTGAAGCCAAGGGCAACCTCCTGAATTCTGATCAGAACCAATATCGCAAATACAAAACGGACGAATATACTTCCCACTCCCACAAAGAGGTAATTTTCTGCATTTTTTGCAGTAAATAGCAGATAGAATCCAACTGCCAGAAGGAAAAGAGCTGTAACCTGCACATAGAGCAATTCATCAGGGATGGGTAAAGAAAAAATGGGAAACAGAGTTTTGTATAAAAAAAGAATTCCAAGACCAAGTACTATGTCATAATATCCACCTAGTTTGTAACTGAATTCCAGTAGCTTCATGAATATCCCTAGCATCAACATATTATTAATGGTACCCTCTAATAACACGCAGATACAAAATTGCTTAGTAAGTATTGACATAAAATATTATTAATACATAGATTTGATTAATAACAGATAAATTCTCAAGAACTGCAAAAAAGATTTATCATAGGAAATTTTGATAATAAATTAAGGCCCATGTCAGTACAAAATAATCTAATTATCACATATTTCAAATCCAAACCTCAAGGAAATGCAATAATTTTCCTACTACTAATTGAGACTATAATCGTGATCCAGGATTTATTGGATGCAGTTGATGGAATATTCAATTATCCATTTCTTGCCATCATCGTTATGTTAGATATTGGTATCTGTGTTTTATTATATATGATAATCAAGACCCCCAACAAGATGAAATATTTGTATTCGGACACTCAATCAGTTCTAATTGCCACTTTGAAAGAAATTACAAGATTGAGTTTCATTATATTTGCTCTGGAAATCATTTGGTTTGGGATAATTATTTTTATCATGCGATTGCCACCTGGTTTTCTCAATTCGGTAGCTCTGTTTGCACCCTTGATCATTGGATTAGTGGGGAGATCAAGTGTTGCTACTGCTCTGAACAATCCTAATTTTATCAAGGAACTCGAATTGGCAGCTAATCCTCCAGACAGAGTCCATCTTTCCTCTCATAGGATTTATCAACAGCAGGGATATCAACCACATCAATCTCAATCCCAATATCAACCTCCAGATCAGAGTCAATATCAACCTCCTGGACAATCCCAATATGAACCTCCAGATCAGAGTCAATATCAACCTCCTGAACAATCCCAATATGAATCTCAATCTGAGATTCCATCACCTCTTGTTGAGGATGGACCCAATAGATGTCCACATTGTGATATTGAGGCGGAGGGAGAGAATTATTGTAGTAATTGTGGTGGGAGTTTAGCGATATCTAAAAAATAGTCCAATTATTAAATTTTTCAATTATAATAAATATCTTACTTTCAATACGTGTGTTCGAGAATCAATACGAATATTGAATGGATTTGGCACTTATTCATACGTATTATGACCAAATTCATCCGTTTTGAAACATTGGCACATAATGTGAAGGCTTAATTTAGAAGAATATTATATAATTAAGAAATAAGTGTGTAATTTTCCAGATAATCCGAATCTCACCGTATTTTTGTATAAAAAATATAGTATTTAATTCAATGGATCGAAATGGAACAATTAAAGTTTATAATAAAGTATCCATAATTTTTTTGGAAACAAAGGGGTTATTAAAATTAGAATTTACAAATTACAAAAGGAGAACCTAGAAAAGCTGTATGAGTTTTTGTCAACTTTGGGAGATGTGTGGGGACCGACAAAAAAGCAGGATAAGTATGTTTTCTCCAAAATTAATTCTTTTACAACTATGAATTTAGATTATCTAAGAACTATTCTACCAATAAAAAAATTATTCTTCCCTCAGAAACAGGAATTATTTAGTTTCAACCTTGGTGAGGGAAATAAGAAAACAATCAAAGCTGTGGATGATAGTAAGCATCGAATTTTATTTGGACTTCATCCATGTGAGATCAATGCTCTCAACATTCAGGATGGTTTCTTCATGTTTGGTGACTATTCAGATCCATATTATGAGGATTTGAGAAATAATACAATTGTTGTGGGATATTCCTGTTTACCAGACAATAACTGCTTCTGTAATTTTACCGGCACTTCTGATGTAGATGAGGGTTATGATCTATTTATCAACAATTTGGATGATTACTATCTGGTCTTTGTTAACTCAACAACTGGCAATGATATAGTTATCCAGAATCAGGAAATGTTTGATGAGGATATCTCCAAGATAGATCTCAATAATTATAAAAAATGGGTCAACAAACGTAATTCTATGTTTAAACACGAGTACGGTGATATCACTAATAATATTACAAAATTAATGGATCTGAATTACAATGATGAATTTTGGGATAAACTGGGCGAGGAATGTCTGTCCTGTGGTACATGTACCATATCATGCCCCACCTGCAGTTGCTACAATGTGGTCGATAAACTGAGTGTGGGCACTATTGGATTGGGATTCAGAGAACGGGAATGGGATTCTTGTCAACTACCTCAATTTTCAGTTGTCGCCGGTAATGTAGATTTCCGGGTGACAAGAGCATCTCGATTGAAGTTGTACTACTCACATAAATTGGTAACATATGGTAATGATGGCCCCTCATGTGTTGGTTGCGGACGTTGTATCGAGCAATGTCCAGTAGATATCAATGTCTTGCGTGTGGTCAAGAATCTAACGGAGGTGGATCTATGAATCCAGAGAAAACCGATCAGTATATGAAAGATCATTTTGTTGATAATCCCTATTTAGCTCATGAGACAAGAATTAAGAAAATAATTGATGAAACAGCCCATGTAAAAACTTTTGTCATGGAAAATATTGATGGTCAATATAATCCAGCATTTGATTTTATACCTGGTCAGTTTGCCATCTGGTCACTTCCAGGAATCGGAGAGGCACCATTTTCATACTCATGTCATGGTGATTCTGAAAATAAAGAGATGCAATTCACAATCCACAAAATAGGTAGCGTAACGAGTGCCATCTTCAAGTATCAAGTTGGAGATATAGTTGAGATCAGAGGACCTTACGGAAATGGTTTTCCCATGGATAGTTTAATAGATAAAGATTTGATATTTATAATGGGAGGAATAGGTGCTGCACCGTTAAGAGGAGTACTTCACCATGTACTGGAATTCTCCGAATCATATGGTAATATATGTGTATTACATGGTGCCAAAACACCTCAGGATATGGTTTTCAAGGAAGAATTTCTTGGACTTGCAGGTCATGAAACTGTTAGATGCTTGCTTACAGTGGATAATATTCCAGAAGATGATAGCTGGGAGCATAGTGTTGGTGTGGTGACGGACTTATTCAATCAAAATAGATATGATGATATTGATCCGTCAAAAACAATTGCTATGATATGTGGACCCCCCATTATGTATAAATTCGTAATTATGGAACTAGAGAAACTTAATATCCCACAGGATCAGATACTAATGACACTGGAAAGAAGGATGAAATGTGGAATCGGCAAATGTGGCCACTGTGCAATTGATGGTGAATATGCATGCACAGATGGTCCAGTATTCAACTATTGGGATGCCAAATCCACGAAGGAAATGATTTAAGATGAAAGTACCGTATTTTACTGAAGAGAAAATTAAAGTTGGAATATATGGCTTCACGGGATGTGCTGGTGATCAGTTAGTACTCATACACGATGAGGATAGATTGGTTGAATATTTTACCAGTGCTGAGATCAAGTCATTTATCATGGCCAGTAGTGAGAGTGATGAGGAATGTGATCTGGATGTAGCAATAGTTGAGGGTGCAATCCACACCGACCATGAAGTACAGGAATTGATGAGGATCCGACAAAGATCAAAAATCCTGGTTGCGATTGGTAATTGTGCCATGCATGGTGGAATTCAAGCAGGTCTGCATGGGGATGGTAAATGGGAGGACAGATTCAAGGCAGTTTATGGTGACACAGTGATGCTCACCCCAGCATTTGAACCACAGCCATTATCACATTTTGTCAAGGTGGATGCATCCATCCCAGGTTGTCCAATTGATAAGGATCAGGTGTATGAGGCATTTGCCAGGTTGGCCCATGGATTACCCCCAGAGCTAAAATTACAGCCA
>DAOUUM010000519.1 GCA_030668165.1 Candidatus Heimdallarchaeota archaeon | reverse complement strand
CTGAACTCATCGAGCTACTCGAAAATTTTGATGAACTCAGCCAGAAGGATCTAAAAAACACCTATCAGCAATCCATTAATGATCTTAATTTGGAGGAAAGTTCTTATGACATAATTATCAGTACGATTGGTACTCCTGAAGAATTTCTTGCTGAATACATGAAGGAAATGGATGAATCTAAAACCATTGATATGATGGAGAATGCGGACAAAAGGCTTTCAAATTCATATAAATGGATGGGACTTATACAATTAATTGCTATACTGATGCCATTTTCAATTGCTTCAGCTCCTAATAGGGGTATACATTCCGACATTATAGGATTAATTTTCCTTAGCTATGCGTTGATGGTAGTTATTGCAGTATCTTTCTATTATCTGAGTCAAAATCCATTTTTATCAAGGAACAGTATTGCCAATACCTACTACAATGGATTCAAAGCGCTGATTATACTTGTAGTTGCTAATTTGATCACTGATGACTATGTGTTGGAAGATATTAATATTTATATTGATGGAAATTATGAATACTATCCTCTTGGTTTCTTAATTATTTGGCAAATACCGGTGGCAATTATTTCTGGATTCGAATTAAGAGTAATACGCTCTAAATCTCAACTAGCATACAATAAGCACGAGATATTTGAGTCAAAATTCATGTATGAATTTAAGAAGATTATGTATATTTTATTATTCGTCATAATCTATGTATTCGAAGATATATATTTTCTCATTGCAGGAATTATTATAATGACATTGGTCATAATTATTGAAGGATTTATCAATAGGAGAAATAACTTGAATTTTCCTTCCGGGATAGCTAAAGACATTGTTGTTGTAAATATTCTATTTACACTTCTTTGGCTCACGATTGATAATTTATTCGGAGGTTGGATTTAATATGAGTACTCAATATGAATACTACGACCAACTTGCGGTTTTGGTCAGAGCTCTAGATAACACAACACAAAATGAGTTACAAAATTCACTAAACCAGTCAATCAACGATTTGAATTTGGAAGGCAGTACATTTGATCACATTGTAAAGGTTCTTGGAACCCCTGAGGAATTTTTCAAAGAATATATCCGGGAAATGGAGAAAAATAGGTTAAAATCAGTTGATCTGGTAAGAAATGTTGATTCTAGGCTGACAAATTCCTATAAGATATTGGGGTTACTACAAATCGTAGCTATAATTTTACCTCCCATTGCGGTTATGAACCCAATTGAAGGAGTGCCTTCCATCTACATTCTTGGAATTATACTGACCTATGCTTTAATGATGGCAGCATTTATACTAGTTTACCTGTTGAGTCCAATTTTGATGGCTTCAAATATTAACTTAGCCAATTTCTATTACAGTTCATTCAAAGTTCTAGCTATTTTTTTGTTTGCCAATATATTAACTGACGATTATCCAGTGAATATTTTACTATGCAAAATAGGAAATGTTTACTTTTGGGTTCCACTATTTTTCTTTATTGTAATTCAATTGCCGGTAGCTATTGTATCTGGATTGGAGTTTAAGGTAATACGGTCTAAATTATCTATAATCGATAAAAAAGAAATCTTTACTCTACCCAATCAACTAAGCATTTTGAAGCAAATAAAGACTATTTTGTATGTTCTGTGTTTCTTGATGCTTTTTGTAATGCCGCACCTAGGCCCCGCAATCCTAATTGGAGTTATTATCACTACGACTTTAGTTCTAATTATTGAGGGGTTACTACGCCTAGAGGTAAATCTTAGTGATATCGCCACCCCAATAAAAGAAATATTAATCGTTAATGGACTTTTTACTCTTCAGTGGTACATTCTCAAGTTAGTGATGGAAGGTGTGCTGGAAGGCGTAATTCTTCAATAAGATCGGGAGTGGGCTTACCAGTCTCATCCCACTTTCTGGCTTGGTAATACTCATTGAGCATGTAATCAAGCTTATCTGTGGAAATTACAGATGGTCCCTCTTCATAATCAAGTGTTTCATACTTGAACCTGTGAGGTAGATCATCATCCTTGTTAGTCAATCCTTCTCTAACAGCAACCATTCTCCACATATTATAGATTCTCTCACCGATTCTTAACATCTCATCCATATCTATCTTGTAACCGGTTGCAGCCTCTGTTAATTCATTCAGATATCCCAGATTGTTGAATTTTCCCGTGCTAGCAACATCAAATACACAGATAATCAATGAATTAGAAAATGAGGTTGCATCTTCAAATTTGGCAACTATTGGTGCTTTGCCCTTGTAATCAAATACACTCATCGGTTCTATTGCACCAAATTTTGGATTGGCGTTCTCACGGG
>DAOUUM010000499.1 GCA_030668165.1 Candidatus Heimdallarchaeota archaeon | reverse complement strand
TGAGGAGAAATTCGTTAAAGAATGGGCTAGTGGTATTGAGGTTGTAAATGATCCCTTGGTTTCAATTATATCCTTTAATACTACGAGTACAGCGACTGGTGATACTTATGCACTATTAGAAAATAGAACCCTTGGACTTTACAACATTGCAGATGCTGAATTGATTCATCTTTCAAATGCCACTGATATTATAGAGGAAATCAAATTATTAAGACAGGATTACCTTGATCTGATATATGATGAGATATTTACTATTCCCTCACTTAGAATTACCAGTAATATTCAGCTAGTCGCAAAGGATATTCAGAAAAAAAGTAATGCATTAAGTACTGAGATAGCAACCTGGTTATTTGATAGAAGTTATTCCTCAGTAAATGAGCTAAATAATCTATTATTTATCGTATTAGGAACTCCGTTGCAACTAAGCACTGCAATTAATCCTTTGGAGGCAATAGATGAAACACTTTACGCGGAAAAAGTATTGATTAGAGAGACTGTTTCAGAGTATATGAGTACCATTAACGTTCATTTCAATAGAATAGTGGAATTAGCAAGTTTGAATAATTCTTTAGGTGACTTAACTGTAGATCAATTAGCAGAGGTTTCATCAAGTGTGGCTGCATTAAATGGTAATGTTACCTTACTGAACAGTGATGTTGAAGTTTTGATCTCTGATGGTGAAATAGATCTATTTAATATGAAAAATGGATTGGGGCAGGTTTCAGCCGAGGTTACAACATTAAATGATAAACTAGAAGAATTAACCCGCTGGGCAACTGATGGTCAGGCAATAATAAATGAGAATTTTAGAAATGTTGTGTGGACCCAGGTAATTGTTCTGATTATCACTCTAGTGCTCAGTTGGATATTTTTAATAGTCATTGCCAGTCTGATAAACAAGGATGTTATTAATCCAATTCAGGTTATTACACAGTGGTCTGATTATATCGCTATTGGAGATCTTTCCAGAACTCGTAAACCAGATGATCGAAATGATGAGGTGGGGATTATGCAAAATAACTTCAGAAAGATGAATTCATCTCTGCGTGCAATCATTGGAGATGTCAAGGGCACTGCCGTATTGATTTCAGATACAGCAGAGGATCTGGCATCTAATACTGAGGAGATGAACGCCACCGCAGAAGAGGTTGCTGCCATTGCACAGAGCATGGCAACAGGATCAACTCAGCAGGCTGAAATAATTACATCCATTGTGGAGGAAATTCAGGAGGCCAATTTGATTGTTGAGAATGTTATCACCCAGATTACAAAGAATCTATCAATTGTTAAAGATCTATCAGAACAGACAAATGTGCTTGCCCTCAATACAGCAATAGAAGCTGCCAATGCAGGAGAGTACGGGCGTGGGTTCACGGTCATCGCTGATAATATCAGGAAGATGTCGGATCAATCTGCAAGAACAGCTAAGATCATCACTCGTGATTCCAAGGATATTCTACGTCAACTACAATTATCCTTTGGTTCAATGACAGATAAGATTGAGAATGTCGCTGCGGTCTCTGAGGAAACTGCTGCTTCCGCTCAGGAAGTTAGTGCTTCTGCTGAGGAACTCACAGCGACCATGGAAGATATAGCTGCAAAATCACAGATTCTGAATGATCAATCTTCAAACAGTATAGATATGGTTAAGACCTTTGATTTAGGTGATACTGCAATATTTAATGATTAATTTCTACTAAATTTCTGAAATATTCTTCTAAAACTCTCTTTTGAGATATCAAAATAATACACAATAAATGTAATTATACCCGCAAGAGCCAGTACACCAATGGTAATGTAATCCCTGGTGGAATCGCTCACAGCATAGCCAACTCTAAATTCCATAAATTGATTATTGCCAACCCTCTCATTGATGTAGGTTGTTGCTGCATGTGATAGTGCATCATCCCAAAAGGCAATCATTATCAGATATTTGCCCCCCTTTTCCAATGAGATATCATGACCATTCTCATCATTTGTTATCAGGGGCCTCTTAATCTCAAAAACCAAATTACCATAAAATGATCCAGCACTCCCTGTCACATCATTTGTTCCACTACTCTCCACATCGGTGAATGCCTTGAATGAATGCATGTACATATCAGTACCACCCTCATCCTCATAATCTACCATAATTGTGTCGTCTGGACTGGCGGAAGTGCCCATTATGGCATCATCCATGTTATTATCGAACTCCACGCCCAGATAATCATGGTAGGTATAATTATCGGATAATAGTTGAATTTTGTCACCTGGTGAATTATGGGGCATAACGATAAGCATGTAGATATCAGTATCTGTATAAATAATAGTCAGATTCAATACAACACCATTAGTCATGGGAACATGATACAGAAAACCATCTGACCACTCATCAGTTCCAACATCTCCATCAATTGAGGGATTTGCAAAGATCCTACCAGAATTTGAAAATATTATCAGGATTAG
>DAOUUM010000104.1 GCA_030668165.1 Candidatus Heimdallarchaeota archaeon | reverse complement strand
TGCTGGATTTTTGACGGCAGATCAGGCATTAGCAGCTGCATACTTACACGCATAAAATAATTAAAAATATCTACTCAAAAATAGTAATTTTCATTGAAGCAAACCATTAAATGTGAAATTAACAATCAAATATCGTATGGAAAATATTGATAGAAAAGTGAAATACATAGCCAAGAGTGTACCTGCCATTGATGGAGCAGGTGTCAGATTAAAGCGTGCATTCGGCAATTTACGAGGAGTAAATCTTGATCCATTTTTACTTCTCGATGATATACACTCAAATGATCCCAGTGATTTCATAGCAGGATTTCCATGGCACCCACACAGGGGCATGGAGACTGTTTCCTATCTTGTACACGGAAAATTCGAACATGAGGACAGTTTAGGAAATAAGGGGACCATCAAAGGGGGAGAAATCCAGTGGATGACTGCTGGGAGTGGAATAATCCATCAGGAAATGCCTGTTCAGTATGATGGACTTATTCGTGGTTTTCAGCTCTGGGTGAACCTGCCCAGTAAACACAAGATGATGAAACCAAGATACCAGGATATCAAGAGGGCAGAGATTAAAGATGTTGCAATTGATAATTCAGTATCGGTGAAAGTTCTGGCAGGTAGCTATAATGGAGTATCAGGTCCTGTGAGAGATATAATATCTGATCCCACTTACCTCGACATACATATTGATCAGGAGAACACTTTTGAATATGAGGTCCCAACTGATCACACCGCTATGCTGTATGTACTTGAGGGAGAGGGGTATTTTGACAAGACAAGGGAGAAGTTAGTTGGTCATGACAATCTCGTTGTTTTTGACGAGGGAAATCGGATTAGCATGCAAACCAAAGATAAAGATCTAAGGTTCTTACTGATGACTGGAAAGCCAATAAATGAACCTGTTGCTTGGCAAGGACCGATTGTTATGAATACTCAAGATGAGCTCAGACAGGCATTTGGGGAGTTACAAACTGGAAATTTCATCAAACACGAGTATCGCAACTAGTAAATCAAACAATGGAAAATGCATAATTATTCCTTAAAATTATTAATCAAAATTACAATTCTTTATACATTGCTGGAGGGGTATTAGCAGCAATTGGAATCCTGTTATTTTATTCCATCATCCTTCGCAATATTAACATGTATTTGAATATGAAGGCTTCTGTCATTCCCTTTCATCTAACTCCCTCGGAATATGAAAATTAATATTTTATCAATTAAAGGAAATCAATCATTAATTTGGATGTATTGTAAACCTCTTCAAATGTGTTATAAAGGGGAACCGGTGCCAATCTAATCACATCAGGTTCTCGCCAGTCTGTGTAAACGCCCTTACGATGGAGGAAGGCAAATAAAATCTTATCAGGAACGCGTACAGATAATTGGGCACCTGAATCTTGAGGAGTTATTATTTCAAATTTGTCCCCGATCAAGTCTCGCAGGTATCCAGTCAACTTGATACTCTTTTCCCTCAATTTCTTGATTCCAACCTCGTCAAAAATATCCAAAGAGGATCTCAATGCACTAAGCATAATTGGTGAGCTGGTGCTTAGTTGCCATGCCTTTGCTCCCACCTCAGGCTCAAAATCATCTCTCATCAAAAATCTAGTCGATCGTTTGTTGCCCCACCAACCCTCAAATCTTGATAATTTTCCAATTTCAGAATCTGAATGATGTCTTTCATGAATGAACAAACCTCCAGGTGCACCGGGACCACCATTCATGTATTTATAATTACACCACACTGCAAAATCAAAACCTATTCGGTGTAAATCCAATTCAATATTACCCACCGCATGAGCCAGATCAAAACCTATGACGGATCCATGTTTTCTGGCCATCTTGGTAATTCTCTCAAGATCGAAAACTTGACCAGAGTAGTAATTCACACCACCAAATATGGTCAATGCAATCTCTCCACTTTCAAGAATCGCTTCAATATCCTCATAATGAATTATATCATCTCGGGATTTAACTACCACCAAATCCTCTTCAGGATCATAACCATGGTATCTCAATTGTGATTTGAATGCATAAGCATCAGTGGGAAAGGCATTCTCCTCAACTAATATCTTGTATTTGTTCTTTTCAGGTCGATAAAATGTGATCAGAGCCAGATGAAGGTTGGTGGTTAGAGTATTCATGATAACCACCTCTTCAGGTTTTGCACCCAAAATATTGGCCATGCTGACATTGATAGAATCAGCTATCTCCATCCATGGATTATCACCCAGGAAGAATGCCTCAACCCCATATTTATGCCACTTGTCCAATGTTTCTGTTATGCCTATGGAGGTCGTATTAGGTTGCAAACCAAGCGAATTTCCCAGGAAATAGATTATGTCTGGTGGGAGTAAAAATTTATTTCTATATGAAAGTTCTTGGCTATCATACTCTTTGTACATGTGCAGACATTATTTATTATTTATTAGAACATTTTTGAGTTAATTATATCAAAATTCAATATTTTTAATAATTGACCTTGAAAACAATGATCTGAATTCCGCGAGTTATTGACTAATGCTTATCTATATAAGCTTTGAAAGATTTAAATTCAAATAGAAATTAGATAATTTGTGTTAAAACCAAGGGAATGGACGCTTGTTATGCTGGCCTCTATGTCTATTGTTGCAGGAGCAGCAGTTACAGCACCTTTACCCGAGATAAGCGAGGCGTTTGCCCACCTTCATAATGCTGATTTGTTGGTCAAATTTATTTTAACCACCACCTCTATAGGCGTGGTAATTGGTGCACCGATTACTGGTTATATCATGGACAGATCTGGTAGAAGAGATCTATTAATCTACTCAATGATCATCTATGGTATTTCTGGGGTTTCGGGTTACGTCCTTGATTCACTGTATGTAATACTCATTTTTAGATTTATACTTGGTTTATCCGTATCCGGAATTATGACGGCCTCTACAGCACTTGTTGCGGATTATTATGAGGGAGAGATGCGATCCAAAATGATGGGCTATTCTGGTGCATTTGTGGCATTTGGGGGAATGGTATCGGTATCCCTTGGTGGATATCTGGCGGAATTTGGATGGAGATATCCATTTTTACTCTATCTGTTCACATTTGTGTTATTATTTGGAGTAATATATTTCGTCAATGAACCAGAGATAATGCTCAAGAAAATCACAGAGAAAATTAAGTATCCACTCAAACATATGTGTATAGCTTACGGATTAACATTTATTATTCAACTATCATTTTATCTAATCGTTTTGCAGCTGCCATTTTTCATGGAGGAAAGCATCAATTCATCAAGCACTGAGATTGGGATTGCAATTGCCTTATCCAACCTGTTAGGAGGGGCTGCCTCTATTAATTTCAGAAGAATTCATGATAAATTGAGTACACGCACATTTTTTGCGATTATTTTTCTAAGCATGGGGGTAGGGATGGCAATTGTCGGAATGGCAACAGCTTACTCTCATTTTGTGGTGGGACTGATAGTTATGGGATTTGGATTGGGGCTATCCATGCCCCAAATTAATCTATGGCTGGTACTGAGAATTCCGGAACATGCACGGGGTAAAATCCTGGGAGGATTGACAAGCACCTATTTTCTGGCAAGATTTATCTCACCACTGCTGGCAGATCCATTTATTCAGTTTGGATTTTCCTATATTTTTATTGTTGATGGAATATTACTAACTTTGATTGGATTTTTATTTGTAGTATTAAACAAGAATAACAAATCGAATGAAGAATTGATAAATGAGTAATTTAGTATGATATAACATATTTGTAAAATTAGTCAATCCACGAATATTATAAATTAAATTCTGTTACTGAACATTATGACAGAGGCTGATGTGATCAGTAATACCAAAACACCTAACACAGTCAAAACAATCATTGACGATCTTAAACAGCTTGGCATAAAGAAAGGAGATATTCTTCTAGTACATTCATCCCTAAGCAAGATCGGATGGATTGCAGGTGGCACAGTAGCCGTGATCCAAGCTTTAATGGAAGTATTAACTGAAGAGGGAACCCTTGTGATGCCAACTCATTCAGGAGATTACTCAGATCCCAAAAACTGGTCAAATCCTCCAGTTCCTGAGTTCTGGAAGGATATAATTCGCAATGAGATGCCAGCATTTGATCCAAAAACAACTCCGACAAGAGGTATGGGAAGGATTGCGGAGACCTTCAGGAACTTTCCCGGGGTGCTAAGAAGTTATCACCCACATTCATCTTTTGCTGCATGGGGAAAGTTGGCAAATGAAATTACCAAGGATCATTCTTTAAAGAATTCACTAGGAGAAGGGTCTCCCATTAATAAGATGTACAAACTAAAGACTAAAATTATGCTTCTTGGTGTATCTCACTCCAATAATACCTCACTGCATTTTGCTGAATACAAGTCAAAATATCCAAATAAGAAGATAGAACAACAGGGAGGTCCTGTAAAAGATGGTGCTGGGAGAAAATGGATTTTCTGGGAGGATATCAATCTGGATGCAGATGATTTTAAACAAGTAGGGGAGGACTTTGAAGCTGATCGAAGCTATTTTCTGAATTTTAATATTGGAAAAATTGGCAATGCAGAAACAAGATTGGTGGATCAGAAAATATTGATAGATTATGCAGTTGAATGGATGGAGAAGAATAGAAAATAATTTGCAATTAAAACAATATCTAGTTCAAAATATCCCTCCCGACTTGAAAAATCATATATTAACCCTTACCTAATCGGATAATAATGAATATTGAACAACTCTACAAATCATTTGAAGCTAAACACAAAGATATACGGGTGGGTGCTGGAGCTAGTTCCTTAGTCAAGTTTGATAATGAATGGATCTTTATCATTGATGCAGAGAAAAGATGGGCATTTAATGAGAAACAAGAAGCGATAATCAGTTTTGGATGTGCTGGAGGTACAGTTGAACACGGTGAAAAAATAATAGACGCAGTTCATAGAGAGACCATGGAGGAGATTGGCACCACTATTCAGATTAAGGATGCTGAAACTACTCAATATCTCGATGAGAAAGGTGGTATTTCCACAATTTCACTTCAAGATGATTTCAGGCCAAGAGTAATCTATGAACATAGATTTGCCTCACCTGATAAAGGAGCTTCTATTTATCTGATATTCGTGTACAATTCAGTTGCATTAGAGGAGCCCCGTCCATCTTCAGAAATTCCAGCAATCTTCTCAACTGATCTGAAAGGTTTCAGGAAATTAGCCGATTCTATTCCACTTCGATATTTGCATAATAATTATGATGTTAAAACACAAAGATCGATTCCTAAAAATGGAATTTTATTCCCCTTTATGACACCTAAAATGCTATTTAGTAATTTTGGAGAGAGTTTAACCCAAATATTCAGCTAGATCCTGTTACTAATTCATCAGTTATTAGATAAGATAAAATTGAAATAGGATTCTTAATTGTTAACATAAATGAAACATTTAATCTTAGTTTCGAATTAATATTTCGGTCTCTAGAGCTTATGGAAGAATGATTAAATTTTATAAGCTGAAAAAATAGCGATATACTTATGACAAAAGTAGGTATAATCATTTGTGATCGTTACAAGAGCTGTGATGGCGGAAAATGTTTCAGATCGGTTAGAAATAGGGATGGCGCATTTAGTATATACAATAAGGTTGAGGTTGTTGGATATTCAAGTTGTGGTGGTTGTCCTGGTGGCAATATAGAAGGCGTGGTTAATGGTATGAAGAGATATGGAGCAGAAGCAATACATTTTGCCACGGGAGTCCTAGCTGGTTATCCACCATGCCCCTACCTTGAGAATTTCATCAAGTACACAGAGATTGTAACTGGACTCAAGGCAGTTGTAGGTACACATTCCATGCCCACAAATTATATCAATATTCATGGACAGATTGGTGATTGGACTCCTGAACACAAGGAGATGCTACACAAATTCAACTTGATGGTTCCTGAAGAAACAGTTCTTTACGATTCAACTCTAGATGATTATGATGAAAAATTACAGAAAGAGCTGAATTAGTCTAAATCATGGGATAGGAAGAATTTTCTCAAAAATTGATTGCGGATAATAAATTGAATTGCTGAGTTATTCAATATATTAAACATAGTAAATTAGATACAAACATAATATAAATAATAGCGATTTCGATGATGCGAAAGATGAAAAGTGGCTATTCATTCTGGAGTTTCACTGTATTTGCATTTATTAGCGGAATAGGCCTCGGCTTGTTCAGATTTGCATTTCCATTTCTGATAATTGCAGATGGTTTACCCTATGAGTTTATTGCCAGCACCGCAACTGTGTTCTCAATTGCCATAGTTATCGGATTGTTTCTTGGAATGAAGACCGGGCGTGGAGGAAGGCGATTACTTGTGTTAGTCATGATTTGTTGTCTGATCCCCAGCCATCTTCTATATATGATTGGAGGAACTGAATTGGTCTGGATTATGGCAAGATTTCTGGATGGTATGGTATTTGGTATCACCTATTATCTGATCTTGAGTATTGCAATTTTGGATTTTCCAGAAAAAGCAGGAGAGAAATCATCAATTCTACTTGCTGCCACCTATCTTGGGAGTGCAGCAGGACAGTTTCTCTATGCGATCTTGTTAGATTATAGTTCTTTGTTGAAATTAATCCCCTTGATTCTTGGTATTATCTCCTCAATATTTCTCATCATAATAATTAATTCCAGTACGATCAAATTCACTGGTGCTACAGGGGAACATGGACATATCAGAAAGACACTGAGAAATCTATTCACCAGAAAAACGGTTGCACTCTCAATGCTCATCGCACTTGTTGAGATATCTCATGGTGTTTACACCCCGATTTTACCAGTATTACTGGAATTAAATGGGCTATCACAGGCAGCTATTGGCTATGCATTTTTCTACTTCAATATTGGCTGGTCTGCCATATTAATAGTGCTCGGAAGGTATGCGGATAGACTAAATCCAAAATTCCTGCTAATTCTGGGACCCTTACTCAAAGGACCTCTGATCCTGATGTATCTTATATCATCAACAATAATTCTTCTGATAGTTGTATTGGTACTGATTGGAATTGCTGAGGGGTTGTTTGAACCTGCGAAAAATGTATACTTGTCCAGACTTGAGGACACTCCCGAATATGAACATGATCATTATCATATCAATCTATCGGAGGAGGGGTTGCTGCACAGTCATATTCATTACCACTCCATTACCTCGGTGGATGTTGGAGCAGGGCTAGCTGTATCCACCTACCTATTTTTCGCAGTTGGGACACTGATCAGTTCATTATTGTTACTCAATGAACTATCATTATCTGCCATAGTTATTATCGGAGCAATTACAATGACATTGGCAAGTGTGGCAGGCAAATTTGTAAATAATTGAGATTTGATGATATAATTGAAATTAGAGATGTAATAATTCTGTCTTGGAGGCGTTAATTAGATCGACAGCCTTCTCCAGTGCGTCTTCACTGGGCACTATAATATCAGGAGTGACTCCAGTTGTTTCCCAACCCTTGTTTGTCAGGGGATCATATGTTCTGCCTATTGAGCACATGAAAAGCAGATTCTCACTAAGTTTATGGAATGATGTGGGGTGACCAGCTCCTGCAGTTGTTTCTCCCACAATCATAGCTCTTCCATGATTTTTCATGGAAAATACCATATCCTCTGCCGCACTCCCAGTTTTCTTGCTGGTAAGTATGTACACAGGCTTACCCTTGTAGGTATTACCCTTATATGGTTTGGCAAATCTTTTGATTGTTTCATCCATGGGTCTGAAATACACCTCTACGATGAGTATCTCCTTATTACCCTCCTCCCAACCAAATATAAAGTTTTGAATTAGATGAACCATGGAACCATCTCCCCCCTTGCATTCACGGAGATCAAGAATGAATGCCTCAGTTTCACTTATCTCTTGCAGAGCGGTGACCATTGCTTCTCCGTCAGGACTCATAATCGAGTTAAACATTGACAGATTCAAGTAACCTATGTTACTGGGTAACGTTTTAACCTCCTCTATACCAGATTTATCATTCACTGGTCCACCCATAACCTTACGAATGGGTTTCATGGTCTGTTCACCCTTTTCTGAAGACCCTTTTGATTTTCTAACAATTTTCCTCACCGATCCGGAATGCCCACTCAAATCCATGTTTTCCATCTCATCGGCCATATCAAACAACATTTTGCTTGCCTCATCTCTTACCAGTACCCGATTGTGTTTATCAATGATAATCTCTTCCATATGTGATAGGATAGTGGGAGCAAGGGCCTTGGGATCAACTATGCTATT
>DAOUUM010000403.1 GCA_030668165.1 Candidatus Heimdallarchaeota archaeon | reverse complement strand
TTCTGATTTCTATGGGTTTCAAGTTTAACAGGGTATTGATTACCAGCAATTTTTAAATTCAAGTCCACTGTATTCTCCCCTCGTCCAAGGTATTTGACATTAACCGGTATCGTCTTATTGCTCACATCTACCCAGTTGAATTCATGCTCTTCCTCATTTATACCAAGTTCCTCACCCAAGAATATATTGAGAAGGGATCTTGTCTCGTGGGATTCAATCATACTTTTTCCATTGAACTCATTTAACCACACATATCTAGTTTTCTTTGCTGAAGGAGTACCCAGTACAATAGCTAAGTGTCCTATTTTGATTATCTCGCCAGGTTTAATATCATAGGGCTTCGTACTTATATTTGGACTACCATGAGGGGAATATCTTATTTTATCTGTCTGAGTGGGATCCCAGATGAAACCAACTCCCTCACCAATTCCATCGTATGGTTCCCTGGCAAACCATGGTTCAGCAAACTCATCGGTAAGATGTGGGAAATCGTGGGAGTCCTCAAACACACGATCATTAAGACTGAGAAAACCGTCGATACTGGGAACAATAGTTTTCCCAGTGAGTGGAGAACCATAATTTCTGTAACCAGCATTTTTGATAGCTACCTTCTCAATTGTTGAATCGCTGGTGTTTTCCAGCTCGTAGTACATGGTGATGAAGGATTTGGATGGTTCCAATTCAATCCATCTTGTAATCTTCAGACCTGGTTTCTCCTTCTTACTGAGAAATGACTGCTTGAGGGCAATTCCTGCACCCCTCCCAATCACCTCATATGGCTTATCAATATCTCCCCAGAATTCTGATTGATAATCAGGAAATGGCATGCCTATTCTAATCCCAAATTGGAAGAAATGTGTACTGAAATGCGAGGTATTGGATTGTATTCGGCTGAGGGTATATCCACCCTTCAATCTGAACATGAACCGATACTGATCATTCTCTATCACTGCCTCTGACTTCGGATTTACATAAGCAATGGCACCTGCAGTGGTGAAACAGCCTATATGTTTGGAGATTAATGGAAGATCAGTCCCCCCAACAGAAAATTGCATATTCCACTTCCATGCCCTTACAATCTCAGTTTCAGGGCGTTTAACGGTGACTACTAATTCTGAGGATTCATTTGCATCTACAGCAATGGGTAGGACTGTTTCCTGGATTCCCTCACCGCTTATATTTACAAATCCCTCAATTTGTTGATCAGTTGAATTGCGATACGCACAGGTTATGTCTCTCGTTTCAGTGTACTTTCCAAAGATCACACTCCGATCGATCATGGTGATTATTATTGCATCTTTGGGTACCCAGCCACCTCCCAGTTGGCATTCAGTTCCATTGATTCTTAGTTTTGCTGTGAATCTTGTTTTGGGTCTGGAGTAAAAATGTTCCTCGGGTACAAGGGTATCACATCCCGTATCTATATCACCATATATTTCAATTGATTCTTGCTCACCTGCTGGAACTATCATATCATTCATGGTGTTAAGAGACAGGAATTTGATTGGAATTAATTCACCAGTGACGTGTATATTGCTAGATGTATTATTAGTAACAACTAGGTTCATCTTGGGTTGGTCAATTCCCAGAAATACCTCATGTTTTTCCGGTACAAATTGAATTGAAAGGTTTTCCCCGTTGTCAGTAAATTCAAATCCTGTAATCTCTTTTGACCAGTGATCCACGTATACCTTCAATTTATTTTCCTCATCCTGTATAAACTCGTAATAATATGCCTGCATTCCCATGTTGGTGAAATCATCATGTAACTTGCTCATCTCAAATTTGCGAGCCTCATAAAAATTATTTCTTAAGAAGAACTCATTGAAATAAGGAGTATTTAGAATTGCAGGGAGATAATTTTCCATCTTCACACTCGTATTGTATGACCACATGAAACCTGTTTTCTTGTAGAGTGGTACCGCGCGGGTATTTCCTGCCCAGGTGTAAAGATCAAGTCTTCGTTTTTTGTCATCAACCGCCCGTTTCAGAGCCTCAAGTAGTAATGCCTTTCCAAATCCCTTTCCTTGCTGTTTTGGTCTTGCACCTATGAGCGGGATAAACACAACATCTTCGTCCTCCGAATCACCATCATATGAACAGTATGCCTGGATCTCCTCCCCCTCCTCTAATACCATCTGGATCATAGATGTGTCTTTGATCCAATCATCATACACTCGCTTTTCAGTGTATTTGGTTGCTCCGAACGAACCACCCCAACTATCATCATCCCCCCATGTATTCAGACAATCAGCCAGTTTCACAGCATCATTCGAGCTTATTGGTCGGATCCACTTCATAGGTTTTGTATTTGGAAATTTTATTTTATTCATTTTTATCCTCTTCTAGATTATTACAAGGATAACATGGTGATTTATAAGATTTATTGATTCGGGTAATTAAGTGGGTAGATTATTTTCTAATTACGAATTATGTGTACGTCTTCTTCTCAACAGCGGTAGGATGAAAAATATTGGATAGTAACTTTCCTCGGTATTTCCCTCGAGTGCGGTGAAGGAGGTGACAACAGTGGGGATAGAGACCTTATCATAATCGGGCATCTCAACCTGCCGACTCCAATGGCCCTGTGCATTCTGGAAATACATCACTCCTGAAACAAGATCCAGTAGATTACTTGTAATATTGTAAATCAGGTTGACAGGAAGGACCATATCTGCGTACCGGCTAAGGGTTTCGATCAGGCCGGAACTACCGGTGGATAGGGAGAGATCAATAAATTCATCATTACCAACCTCTTGAATCAGATACATCAATTCATAGCCCTCATCATTCTCCACCATGAAGCATGAATCTCCCAGTAGCCAGTTAAAACTGGATTGCAATTTTTCTAATTGTGAATTGGTGAGATAGTTTTCCAGTTGGACTAGCACATCAATTATTCCGAGATTGCCGGTGTAAAGATTATTGTACATACTACCAGATCCATCACCAGAATAAAATCCATTGTGGGTATCATTACTAACATAATTATCGAATAACCAGCCTATACCATCCTTGATTGAATCAACTATATTCTCATCATCAAATACTTCATTCATCTTGTGCATGCCCAGAATTATTCCAGCTACACCCTCATCAAGATTGTTGAGGATGGTATCCTCCTTATCGAATTCATAGTACCAGCTGCCATCTGAATTTTGAAAATCCATCAGAAAATCGACAATTTGCCTAGCATACTCCGTCCATGAGTTATCCTCTGCCAAAATCGCATATTCAAGCATCACCTCGGCAATTCCTGTGATGCCAGTATGATAACCTGTGAAAACTGGATTGACACCTGATCCATCTATAGAATACCATGGAATGA
>DAOUUM010000490.1 GCA_030668165.1 Candidatus Heimdallarchaeota archaeon | reverse complement strand
TCTTCCACCGTCATATCAGATTTGATCTTGTATTTGGTGTGATCCCGAATGAATTTCATTTTCAATTTATCTAGTTCGAGATTTTCTGCATTTCTTGATGTTCCGATGACTTTGTATCCCTTGGATGTTAGGTAGATAGCATGGCTTAGACCAAGTCCGCTGCTAGCTCCTGTTATAAGTACTGTCTTGGTCACTAATCTTGGATAATCACACTCAATTTAATAGAGTTTTGACGAAGAATTGCAATTAACTGAAAGAAATTAATGATGGAATATTCAATTAAAATATTGCAGAATATCATATTTTAGCTGAGTTGGAAAAAGATTTTTTTAGCAACACATTATCTAGCATTTAAGGTTCTAGAGGAGATATTTTGTCAAAAAAGGAATTGTTCTGGTCAATTATTGATAAATTAGATCTAGGAGACAAAATGGAGATCCTTGAGAAACGATTACTGAGTTTTAAAGAGCATGATTTTATAGATTTGAGTGAATTGGAGATTAAATATTTACCAGATCAGATATTTGATGGATTTGAAAATTTAAAGCATCTGAGTCTGGGGAATAATCAATTATCCACAATCAATGCTTCCCTGTTCAAACCATTAAAAAGTCTGGTCTCACTTGATCTATCATACTCGCTAAGTCCGGAAAATTTTGATGAGGATGAATTATTTGCCCTTGAGGAAGATGTATTCTCTAATCTGATCAACCTGCAATTGTTGGATCTCAGCGGTAATCAGATTGAATTTCTTCCAGATGGTATTTTGGACGGACTTTACAATCTTGAGGCCTTGAATTTGAGTTATAACCTGTTGGCATTGTTACCAATTTCTATTGGAAATTGTATCAATCTAGAAGAATTATATATCGAGGCTAACTTTTTGCCAATTGAATTCAAAGAGGTGATTGATGATTATCTGGAACTTCAAGATTTTCTAGCCCCCTTTCAGCAGACCTGGAATCTCATGAATAATCCACCTGAAAGTAGTGAGAATTATATGATGGATCTTGAAGGTGAAGATAGAACCTTGACAGAGGATGAATTGGTTATTAATAAGGAATTGCATAAGGTGTTTGATAACCTGGAAGATATTTGATTTTATAGCTCTTTAATCATTAATCTGAATAGCCAATCATCTGTATGGAATAATGGATGCTTAATCCTGTAGGGATAGAACATATATATTCGTGATTCAGAATATCGTGAGTTGACGTAGTATGTTGCGGCCTCAAGAACCAAGGGATTATTGGTGGTAACACCGAAACAAATTTGATTATCACGTTCTCTGCTCTCACGAATTGTCATCAAACTACCATCTGGAAGAGAGAAAACTGAATTGTTTTCAATCCAGACTGAGACCTCATAGGAATTGGACGGATATGCAAGAAATTCTGAATACACTATTGATGAAGGATCCAATTTATCTGCAATCTTCCATTGATTTGCCAGCTCTCTTGCCTCATCTGAGACGTACTTATCAATAAATTTGATACTCGATAGAGTTCCATCCTCCTTGATTTCTGGGCGATTGTCATCCTCCTCCACAAAGCCACAAAGACTTACTAGATGGGATTCTGCGAATTCAAGATCTTGTAGTATCTTCTGAGTTTCCAGATTTGATTGACTGGTCATCAACCATGCCTGTTTTGCACCCATGGATTTACCCAACTTGAAAAATTCAGAAGTTATGGCTTTGGCCAAACCCTTTGCCCGATAGTCTGGATGGGTGCGCAGTGCCTCCAACCATATTATATCCTTGTTGATAAAACGCATATTGCCAACTGAGACCACTTTATCATCCCTCTCGATAACACATGGATGGCTGTGTGGATCTGCCAGGAATTCTCCAATTCTTTTTGGTAGGTAGTCATTTCCCTCCCAGATGTGTTTTGCTATTTCGATTATATCTGGCAGATCTGATTCCCTGTAGATCCTAAATTCCATAATTGTAAACAATTATATTAATTCAAAAAGGTATAGCAATAATTTGGTATTTTAAATTATTGTATAAATGGAATATTAATAATAATCAATACCTAAATTGAGTTATGGCAGAGAAGATAGATAATTTGGAAGATTTCAAATTATTCCGTGAGAAGATGAATGATAAAATACTTTCCTCAGGACATTTGGGGATAAAGAGATTTTTTACCCTGGACACAAAGGCTTTCCAAGAGGGGGCACTTTCGGTCAAAACCAAAGAAATGCTGGGATTGGTATCATCTCTTGTTTTGCGATGTGATGATTGTATCACCTATCATATAATCCAGGCAGTGTTGAGTGGTGTGAGTGATGAGGAGTTCTATGAGACATTTAACATTGGTTTGCTTGTGGGAGGATCTATAGTTGTCCCCCACCTGAGAAGGGCAGTTGCCAGATTGGAGGAGTGCAGGGAACTGGAAAAAAAAGATCCTGATAAATTGAGTATGAACAGCTCTCCATATGATTAATTACAATGTAAACGATTTTTATCCTTTTTTATGTGCCTGATAATAT
>DAOUUM010000147.1 GCA_030668165.1 Candidatus Heimdallarchaeota archaeon | reverse complement strand
TCGAGGGAGTTATCGATGCAGAAGATTTTGATCTTAATGTATCACGAGAAGTGGTTCAGTCAACCAGAATTCAAAGACAGATGGAAAATTATCTTCACAAAAAAATCATTAAAATATTGGAAGATATGGCCAAGGATGAGGAAGAGAAATATCTGGGCTTCTATGCCGAGTATGGCTCCTATCTCAAGGAAGGGATCTCCAGTAACTCAAAATTCAAGGATGCTCTGGTAGATTTATTACGATTTTACTCTACCAACGAAGAGGGAATCACTGGATCCTCATCACTTGCTGCATATGTAGAAAGAATGAAACCCGAACAGGATCAGATTTACTACCTTTCAGGCCTGGACATTGAGTTGCTAAAGAAAAGTCCCCATTTGGAATATTATAAAAAAGAGGGAATTGAGGTCCTGCTCCTTGGAGAAGCAATCGATTCATTTTTAATGATGAATCTTCAAGAATATCACGACAAGAAATTTTTCCTCATTGATCAGGATGAATCAGTGGATGAGGAAGAACCCACCACTGAGAGCGAGGATGAGAAGGGTGATGATGAACCAAAAGTTAAAACAGGCCCCTTTGCTCCACTGCTGAACCGTACAATGGACGTTCTGCAGGGTAAGGTCACCGATGCTAAAATGTCTGATCGTTTGGTTGATAGTGTTTCCAGACTAGTAACATCCAAAGGAGGCATTTCTTCTGATCTGCAAAGAGCAATGAAAATAATGGAATCACAATCCGGATCCAACCCAGCACTTTCGATGATGAGCAAAGCATTACAGTTTAATCCCAATCATGAAATAATTATTAATCTCAATAAATTGATTGAAGAGGATGCTGAGAATGAGATGATTGATCTCGTTATCCATCAAATGCATGATAATGCCCGAATTATTGATGGAGACCTTCCTGACTTCTCTAAGATGATTAAACGCACTGAAAAATTGATATCCAATAATCTTAAGATTTAATAATAATTAGTGATAATTTTTACTACAAGCCCTATAAATGCTCTAGACTGGTATAATCCCATTTATTGAATAATCACATTTAAATTAGACAATGCAATATAATTATTTAAGCAATGAGTGACGGAATTCCCATAGTAGGTATCAAGGATGCAAAAGCAATACTGAGGAAAATACTGGGTGAGATAGGCAAAGCCGAATCACAGGGTGTTTTTCTATGGGGTCCTCCAGGTATTGGAAAATCTGCATTGGTCAAACAACTTGCTGAGGAGAAAAAATACAACCTAGTTGACCTTCGGCTACCTTTGATGGATCCAGTTGACCTAAGAGGTCTTCCCATGATTAGCAAGGAAAAGCAACAAGCCGTGTGGCTTCCCCCAGATTTTCTTCCTGACCAAAAATCTGATCCTGGAATTCTGTTTCTCGATGAAATAAATGCAGCAAGTCCCGCAATTCAGGCATCTGCATACCAACTAATTCTTGATAGAAGAGTTGGGACGTATAAACTCCCCGAGGGTTGGATAGTGATTGCTGCTGGAAATCGAATTTCTGATAGATCTGTGGCGTACAGACTACCCACGGCGCTGGCTAATAGGTTCACTCATCTGTCCATATCTCCCACCATTGATGAATGGACAGAATGGGCATGGAAAAATGATATCGATCCGCTAATCATCGCATTTTTGAGATTCCAACCCGGTATTCTGATGGGCTTCAATCCCCGAACAAATTCCACCGCATTTCCCTCACCCAGGTCTTGGTCCTTTGTGTCAAATCTACAGGGTCTGAGAGATGAAGATTTACTATTATATAGTAAAACTATCCATGGGACAGTAGGTGATGCAGCAAAACAGCAATTTATCAGTTTCCTAAATTATAGGGATACATTACCTGATCCGAATGATATTCTCGATGGAAAACCATATGATATCCCCCAGGAGATAGACTCACTGTATGTTTTGATGGGAGGATTAATCCGCTCCCTGATAGAAAGACCAACTGACGAAAGAATAACTAATATTTATAATTTCATTTATCAGTTTGAAGAAACACAGTATAGCGATTTTGCAGTTGTAGTAGTAAAAGAAATGGCCATCGCATTCAGTTCAAAGAATAAGATTAACTTACTAATGCAGCACCAATCCTATGGAAAATGGATATCAAGACACAAAGATGTATTGAAACATGATTATTAATTTATACTTAAAATAGTTCAAAATCAATCATTTTTTAATTCAACTAAAACTATCTGATTCAATGAATGAGCAAAAAGAGAGAGTTTTGATCTTAGGTGCTGCAGGTAAAGACTTCCATGTATTTAATATGGTATACCGCGAAAATCCAAATACTGAGGTAGTTGCTTTCACCGCGACTCAGATTCCTGATATTGCCGGCAGAAAATATCCTCCAGTACTATCTGGGGAATTCTATCCCAATGGAATAGACATATTGGACGAGACGGATCTTCCCCAAATTATCACAGAACGTAATATAGATACCTGTGTATTTGCATACAGTGATGTATTGCATACCACTGTGATGCATTTGGCTTCTCTGGCCAATGCAAACGGTGCTGATTTCAAATTACTAAGTATGGATAAGACCATGCTCACAACGGATAAACCAGTTATATCAATAACTGCTGTTAGAACTGGTGTGGGCAATAGTCAGACCTCAAGGTACATCACTGGAGTACTAAAAGAGATGGGAAAGAAAGTTGTGGCCTTGCGTCATCCCATGCCCTATGGTGATCTTTCCAAGCAGGTTGCACAAAGATTTGCTTCATATCCTGATCTAGATAAATACGAGTGCACAATCGAGGAAAGAGAAGAATATGAGCCCTATATTGACCAGGGATTTGTAATCTACGCAGGTGTTGATTATGAAAAAATTCTTAGAATGGCTGAAAAAGAGGCTGATGTGATTATCTGGGATGGAGGTAACAATGACACACCATTTGTCAAACCAAATCTACATGTAACCCTAGCCGATCCACACAGACCTGGTCACGAGAAAATATATCACCCAGGAGAGACCAATTTTCGCTCAGCAGATATACTTGTAATTAATAAAGTGGATACTGCCAGTGAGGAAAACATTCTGATTGTTGAGAAGAATGCAAAAGAACTCAATCCTAAGGCAACTGTAATTCGAACAGAATCCCCAGTTACCGCAGAGGATCCAGAGGGAGTTAGAGGTAAAAAAGTGCTTGTTATTGAGGATGGACCAACCATTACTCATGGTTCCATGGCCTTTGGTGCAGGAATGGTTGCAGCTGAACAATTAGGTGCAATTGTTGTGGATCCAAAACCCTACCTCGTGGGTTCAATCAAGGATGCGTTCGATAAGTACTCACAATTGGATTTGGCTTTACCAGCTCTCGGTTACTCTGATAAACAATTATCAGAACTGGAGAAGGTAATTGATGCGGTGGACTGTGATTTGGTATTATCAGGTACTCCAATTGACATAACTCGTGTGATCAAGATTAGTAAACCAATAATCCGTGTATTTTATGCATTGAAAGAAACTGATGGAACTCCCCTTGCAGACGCAGTGAGAAAAGCAATTTAATAATATAGATTTTTTCAATTAAAGTTATCAAAACAATTTGTAATGACAAGAAACTCATTTAATAGCAGAAGCCAATAATGAAAATGAAAAAATATGATTCTTAAAAACCACTTCGAGGTTAGCTATGAGGAGGCTATACTGCTACTTGAGAATATAACACAAAGTTTGCATCTAGATAGATCCTTTTCTTTTGAAATGAAAGGACATGAAGCAAAGGTAGAAGTAGAAGAGCCTCTGAATCTATCATTAACCATATCTCCCAACAGGTTCAGGATTGAATTTCAGTGGGGAGAAATAGAAGATGAGCAGGAAGAAGAAGCAGCCGAAAAGGATGAGGGGAAGGCTGATTGGAGGGATGGTTTTGATCAGGATATAGAAGATTCTACAGGTATTGTGGTGGAAGATATATCAGAAGAACCACAAGAATTTCATCCTTATGTTAAAGAGGTAAAATTACCTGACGAGATTGAAGTACCTGAAGTTGAGGAACCAATAGTTGCAGTTGAAGAAGAAATTGACTATGAGGAAACTTATGAGGAGATCACACCAAGTGTTCAGCCCCCAACCCGTGCTTTAAGTCAAAAAATGGATTTGAATACCACAACGCTTTCATTTGAGGGTGGTTTTTGGACTCCAGCTTTCTCCATTGAGGAAATTAATTCTGAATGGTCTCTGGTCAATATTGATCAAGAGTTGGATAATCGCAGATGGGATCCATCCGATGATGTTGGTTCTCCCTCGGTCAAACAACCAGAGTCTAGAAGAGCTCAAACAGTAGCAACCACAGAAGAGGATCTCTTCTCAGATTTGGATGATCTGAGTGAGGAGAGATCAACTGTTGTTCCCAAGACAAAAACAGCTGAGATTCCATTAACGCCCACTAAAAAAGCACCCAAAAAGCCCTCGCCTGGTATCCCCGCACCAAGAACTGTAGATATTGCCAAGAAAAAGGCAACAATTCCTGCACCTACGAAATCAGGTTCTAAGAAACTCGCAATTGCCAAACCGGATAAATCTGGTAGTGGATCAACAAAAAAAATTGAAGAAATAACTGAATGGAAGGAACCAGACCGTGAGGATATTTCAAGTGGTGATGATTGGGTTAAACCCTCTGAAGTGTTGCAAACTCAAAAGAAATCTCCAAAGACCCTTAAAAAAGAATCTGCAACCATTCCTGCACCTGTTAAAACTAAGAGAACCCAAACTCCACCACCAAAAGCAGTAAGGAAAGCAGAGAGTCCCCCACCAAAAGCAATAAGGAAAGCAAAAAGTGGACCACCAAAACCACCCGATAAGAAAAGAAAAAAGGATGATAAAAAAGGATGGGCTGATTGGAATTAATAATTCGTAGAAGACTTAATTTATTTATATCTAATCTAATATTTTCATTATAGCTATGATCGATAATCTAGTTGAGACAATTAACATCATCAATGATAAGTCAATTGATGCAAAATTATCTCAAATAAGGGACCTGTTAGAAGGGAAAAAAGTAATTGTTGCCTATTCTGGTGGTGTTGATAGTTCTGTAGTGGGTGTACTGGCAAAGAAATATGCAAAGGAGACAAAACTGATCATGCAGATTGGATCATCGGTTGCCAGATCAGAAATCGATAATGCATTGAAACAAGCATCACAGCTTGATCTAGGTGTGGAATTTATTGAGTATAATGAGTATCAACTAAGCGATGAATATGTAGAGAATGATGAGAACAGATGTTATTATTGCAAAACTCTGCTTTACAACTTTTTGGAGGAAAAAAGAAATGAGTACCACTATGACCTGATTCTTAGTGGAACAAACTCATCAGATCTAACTGGACACCGTCCTGGTCACAAGGCAGGCCAGGAGACTGGAATTAAAAATCCATTGCTTATCGCCAATATCAGCAAACCCGAGGTAAGGCATATTGCAAATAAATTTGGATTAATCACCACTAATAAACCTTCAATGGCATGTCTAGCATCAAGGATGATAACAGGGGTTAAAATAACACAAAGTGGGCTGGATAGGGTTGCCAAATCAGAGAAATTCATCACGGAACTGCTGGATCTTAGCAGATTAAGAGTAAGAGATCATGGTAAACTGGCACGTATTGAGATAGACCCTATTGATTTTGATAAGTTAATGAAAAGTGATGTGTTTAGTGAAATAAATAAGCAACTCAAAGAATATGGATATCGCTATGTGTCCCTCGATATGGAGGGTTATCGTCCAGCAACACCCTAAATGGAAATTCAGGCGATAAATTCTGACAAGAAGGATATTCCAAATAAATAAACTTGAATAAAACAGATAGAGATGAGACCTATGGCTGATAGGAGTCAAATACTTCTAAATTGGATTGAGGAAAATAGGGATCTAGTCGAATTATTGGTTTTCGATGAACCAGTTAAAACTGTCATAGAAGCAGTCGAAGTTTCAAAAATTGAGAAGAAATATTTCATAAAAACTATCATTATGAAAAATAAAAATGATGCTGAATTAGTTGCCTTGATTGTACCTGCAGGTACAAAAGTTGACAAGAGATCCATTCGGGAAGGAACGGGACCAAAGAGATGGACCTTTGCATCACATGAGGATATTCAGGATCAATTTGGATTTCCAGCTGGTGGTGTGCCTCCTGTTTGCCTACCTGAAGAATTAAAGGTATACGTTGATCCCAGAGTTCTTAGGAATGAATTTGTAGTTGGCGGTGGAGGTAGGATCACAACCCTACTTCGGCTTCCACCCCACCTGATTACTCAAGATGGTGCTATTGAGAAAATAATATCCTATGGATAGATCTAGTGAGAGTGAGCACTTACCCTATCTTTGTTTAAATATGCATCTTTACAATGGGAACAGCAAAATGTTAGTTCCTGCCCATCAATATTTTCTGAAACCTTTGATTCATATAATTTCACACCACAGTGATAACAGGTATCAAGTAACTGGAATAGTCTTGCATCAAGCAGATTAGACATTCGTGTTAGCAGATCTGTTACCAGGGTGTCACCTTTATCCGTCAGTACATATGTAGTTTTTTCCCTTCCACTCTCAACATGTTCAACCTCATTAATATAACCTCCATCCTTTAATTCATGCAGGAAAGGGTAAATCTTGCCAGAGGATGGTTTTTTCCCAGTTATCTGCTCAATATCTTTCGCCAAATCATATCCAGTTTTTCCTGTATCTTTCTGAAGTAGTAATATTGTTTGAACACGGAATAATGAATTTAGTTTGGGTTCTTTTGTTGTCATTTTGTATATGTCAATTTCAGAGATATCCTTTATTATTCCTTTTATCCTACTAATTAAAATTATTATTTTTTCTATAACTATTATTTTAAATATGATGTGTCAATATATGACATATGCAAAAACTTGTCCTAAAAATTGAAGGAATGACCTGTGGTTCATGTTCCAATGCAATTACTGCACGATTATCAAAATTTGAATTTACAGAAAACGTGGTGATCAATCATGAAGATGGTTCTGGTAATCTATTAGTTTCTGATCCTTATGATGAAAATAAAGTCAAAATTGTCAATGCAATTAACCAGATCGGATATAAAGTAATTGAGCAAAAATAATTGTGTGTCTTTCACCTCTTTAATTAATCAAGCAATCTTGCTTGATTAATCTGTTTTCCAATCCACTCCCTTAGAGTGGTTCCTATTGGCAATCCTTGCATTTTCCAAGTCGTCAATACTGTT
>DAOUUM010000477.1 GCA_030668165.1 Candidatus Heimdallarchaeota archaeon | reverse complement strand
GGCGGATGCTGCCCTGGGATATTCAAAAGATAAGAATACCAAATCACTGGAAAAATTAAGTTATCAACAACTGGCCAAAGTATTAATTGATTACGCAAGAGATCTGCAGACAGAGATGAATATGCTTGATCTACCACCGCCTGGTGGTCAAAAAGCCATATCCAAACCTGAAATTAAGAAGCCTGAGGAGGATACCAAGGCAGATGAGGATATCGGTGTAGAGGAGGAGATGAAAGAACTGGAGGAGGAAATTGATCCAGAATTAATTAAGATTACCGAGATTCCCAGTAAACCCTACCAATTATTTGTTATACAATTGGGTGGAGTACCGATAGTAAGCCACGAATTCAAATTCATGGTGGATCTGAGCAAGGGTAAACTCAATGAAATACTATTTAGTGGAGCCCTGACCGCTATCAATCAGCTCATGCTGGAGGTGATAAACAAACCAATTCAGCATATCACACTTGATGGTAGCATATTACTTATTAGACAAATCCATGATGTTTCATATGTTCTATTTGCAGATAAGATCTCTGAGAAACTGGAGGATCAATTGACCCAATTTGCCTCCAAAATAGAAGAGCAGTTTGGTGAGATGCTTCACAAAGGCATGGTACCTGAGGATTACACTCATGATGAGAGAATACAGGCATTCATTAATGAAATATTCATCTGATTAACATTTTATTAATACAGCGTAAACAAGTAAAAATATATGATTTATCATCCAAAAACAAGGGATACAGCATATGAAAATCAGATTAGGAATTATTTTACCATTTTTACTCCAGATAGGTATTTTATTGATGTATCAGGCAATCAGATATCAGATAATCGACGGTCCAATACTTGTTGTCATTCTTTTGACCATTTTTCCATCATTTCTGATATATGTTTGGGCTCCCTTCATTCTGATTTTCTTCCTCAATCTGAAAGAGACGATAAATATCAGATTGAATAGTGAATATGATAAATTGATAGGATCCACACTAAAAGAATATCGGCCAATAGAGGAGAGCAGGACAATGCTCAACGAATCAGGCAGATTCAATCTCAGCTCTGATCAGGAACTGATAAGTGATGCAATCAAAGGTAGAATCATTCCTCAGCTAACTGCAGGTGCAATAACGTCTTACAAGGACAATTATTACTCAAGAGACCTGGAGATTCATCAGGAACGAAGCATCGAGTATTTTGAGGCACTGACCCTGTTCTCAATTTTGACTGGAGCATTCTTTCTGTTTGATCTCGTTCTTGTCTGGATAATGTCATTAACTACAATTGATCTTTACTTTATAGTGCTGGATCAGATAGAAGAGATCGGTATTACTCTTGCATTATCATTTATATTCATTGTACTGATTGTATTCAGTATTTTATTATTCTTTCACACAAAGAAGAGACTTATTCACTTCATTCCCTATGTTATTCCTATAGCCTTCAATGAGGATCCGGAAGAGCAGTACATCAGAAGGGAGTCTATTCGTAGTATTTTGGATTATAACTTTGATAATATAATTGATAGAAGTGTGCAGAGAAAGCATGCATCACTGATAAACGATACCATGTCTGACCTTATCCAGTCCCTGCTACGTGATGAGGTTATCATATCATCTAGAACCCAACTAGCCAGGAAACTGGCATGGAAGGAGTACTCAAGATTGATAGTGAGTGAGGAGGTGAAGAAAAGCTCTCTGCTAGAATTACTCTTGCTGGGAGAATCAATTGCCGGTGTAAGATTAAATGATGAGCATCTCATTGGACTAAATTCAGATTATGAGCTGATACAGGATGAGCTTGGTGATTGGAAGAACCGGGATCCAGATTCACATCTGATAACTTATTTTAGACTCTACAGAGTGATTGAATTTGTTTTCAGAGAGATCTCAAACTCATTATCTCTGATCTCTCCCGATGAGGAATATAATTTCTTCAAAATAATCAAGATACTGGAAGATCGAAAATTGCTCAGCAATGCAGAGGCAACAACCCTGCATAATCTTAGACAGAGAAGAAATCAACTTATGCATGAACCAGGGGTTACAATTGATACCTCCCGAAAAGTAATCGAGAAGACCATAAAGGTTGCAGATAGTATTCTGGGCAAGATGGATAAGAACGAGGAATAATAGGCAATCTATCTTCTAAAGATCATATCTCTGTGTAGAACCATATCTGACTGGTCAGAACTTACTTGGGAAGCTTCATAAATTCTTCTTCCCTCAGAATCTGAGATTATAACATCATTCAGTATTGCCTCCAGCTCATCTTTGGTTGCGTTTAGAATGAATTTGTCTGCCTTATATTCCTCGATATTTCTATGGGGAAGAAATAGATGATGATTCGGTGTAACACCGATTTTCTTAAGAAATTCCTTGAACGTTCCTCCTCCAACAACAAATGATAGTTTATCATCAGTATGGAAAACAGCATCAATTATTCTTCCGATATCATCATAATTACTATCTAGTACCACAGAGTTTCTGATCTTGGTGAAACATAGGTTGCCAGGTATTCTAAAATCCATGATCTGTTTTAACTGATCAATTGGTCGATCGATATGCACATTATTGCCCTCTTTATAGGTAACAGCCTG
>DAOUUM010000030.1 GCA_030668165.1 Candidatus Heimdallarchaeota archaeon | reverse complement strand
AGAATTGGCCCTCCATCGCTTATCTCATACCTCTCATTACCCGGATGAAGCTCTACTAATTTGTTGAAGAGTTCATTTAAAACCTCAGGTTCCACAGTCATACCTCAACTCATACATATTATTAATTATTCTAATTAAAGGTGTGATTTATATTATCAAATAAATTAAAATTATTCTAATTTGTGTTATTCAAGATAATCTTTGTATTCGAATGTTCCATCTCTGCTGATTATGGCTGATCCATGTCGAAGTGCCCAGCATGACATTACAATGCCCACAGGTAATGAGGCAGGATGACGTGCTGCCAGGTTGATGTTGACATCAATCACTGTATCACCATCTCCAACACCCATTGGACCAATAGGAAGTATATTGCATGCTTCCATTACAGCTTCTTCTAATATGGCCACCTTGGGATCCTCATGTCTCTTACCAATGGGACGAAGTAGAGCTTTCTTGGCAAAATTCATGCACATATCCTCTCCGCCACCGATTCCAATACCAACTCGATATGGGGGACAACCAGCTGGTCCTGCCTCGGCAACTGCATCAATGGCAAATTTAAGTGCGCCATCAAGACCCAGTCCAGGTTTTAGCATTCCCAGTTTGGCAATGTTTGATGAGCCACCACCCTTTGTCATGGCAGTGATTTTTAGCTTGTCTCCTGGAATGATATCAATGTAGAAATATGGAATATGACCCCTGTATCCAACATTATCACCTGGATTGCCCAGAAATAGATCAACAGTGTTTGGTCTGAGAGGTATCTCCTTGGTTGCTCTCCTGGTGGCTGCTATCAGAATATCTTTTAATTTTGATTTGAGTGGAAAATCATCCCCAATTTTCAGAACAAAACTTACTATACCAGTATCCTGGCACATAGGTTTGGATTCATCCCTTGCGAGTGTGGCATCATCTATGATATTTGTTATCTGTAATAGGGAAGAATCTGTTTTTGCTCTTGACTTGATGTCTTTCATAGCGTTGAATACATCAGTTGGTAAATTAGTTGCTGAGATTCTTAATAACTCAACAGCAACATCTTCAATCACTTTTTCTAAACTTACTTGTTCACTCATTTTACTGCCTCCAATGCTTGTTCCACAATTTTATAAGCTTCGGGCTTCTTGGCCATGGTAATTTTCTCATTCTCGGTGAAGAAGTTATTTCCATGAGCATCGATACCAATCATCAGTGGGCCAAATTCCTCTACTTGAAGAACCCACAGGCACTCGGGCATTCCCAGTATATCAAACCAGTGCACTTCAACTACTTCCTTGACTTGATTTGCTGCAAGTAGTGCGGCTCCACCAGTAAACATACCATACACTGCGCCAAACTTGTGCATAGCCGCTGTGGTTCTGGCACCCATGCCACCCTTTCCAATTATCAAATTGGATCCAAATGCCTCGATGAAAGTATCCTGGAATATCTCCATTCTGTTGCTTGTTGTTGGACCACCGGCCACCATATACCATTCGTCATTCTCGTTCTTTGCCATAATAGGTCCCGCGTGGTATATCCCTAGGGTTTTGAAATCAACCGGTAGTGTTTCTCCTTTGTTATACATTGCTAAAGCGTGCTTATGTGCATCATCTCTGGCTGTAACAATTTTTCCTGTGACATATATATTATCCCCAACTTTGAGCGATTTGACTTGCTCATCAGTTAGAGGTAATGTGAATTTATAAATCGCCATAAGACATGCGAAATTTCTTTGAAGATTAAATAAACAAGAGTGTTTTGTATTTTAATTATGTTAAAATTTATCTGCTAAAATAATCAAAACCTATTTTAATTTCAATTATTTGGGAAAAATATAATAATTTTCATATAATCCTTTACGTTTGGTTATTTTTTAATATTGCTTGAACCTCCTGTTCATCTCAATTAGTCATTCTTTGGGATAAAAACCAATTTTGATACCAATATCTCAGAAAAAGAATATATACCAATTTTGCATACCATTATATCAGAAAAAGAATATATTCTATTTCTGGTAGATTAAAGGATGTCATCAAAAAGGAGGTCGGCAATTGATGTTCTAATTTCAATATTAGAATATCTAAATAATGTGAATCGGCCAGTCACATTGAATGACATCGCCATGGGAACCAATACAAATACAAATGTAGTCCAAAGATGGTTGAGTATAATAAATGTATCGCAGTTCTCAGATAATCTGGTGTTTGACGATAATGATGGTCAAAAAATAACCATTAATGAGAAGCTTGATTATTTTCCTGGCTATATAATCAAACCAATTGGTCTAAAAAAGGAAATGGACGAGGTCGAATATGAGTTCAAAAATATCAAACTAGAAAAATCGATTTATGAGGGAAATTGGAAGATTAACAAGAATAGCACACATCCTGATCTATTCCTCATATCGGATAGACTGGTCAAAATTGATTATGATTACATCTCAACTCTGGAAAAACCAGTTATTATGTGGAATTATAATGTAAGCAGGGCCAATTGCTATTTTTATGTACATGGATTTAATGAAAAATTATCTGAAATGCCCATTATTGAGCCTATATCGGTACCCATACTCAAATTCATAGCTAGTACTTTTCTTGGTACCATAAGAGTTTTGGAAAAACAAAGGATCCACGAGGCATTACCACATCTTGTATCACAGGAGGGATATATCTTATCCACAATTGAGAACGATGATTTGTTTGATGATGAATTAATTCTCTATATCAGACAACTGGCAAAAATGATTGTGGATACAGATAGTGTTGGACAGAGATATGAGATCTGGGCTTCAATATTTGAAGATCGTGATAGAATGGAAGAATTGATGCTCTCAGAATATGGAGAATATTTTGTTGTGATACTGGAATATTTGTTGATAAAAAATGTCTCAGGAGTTGAATTACCCATTGACCACAAGGATTGGAGATTAACTCACTTTTGGCGTGCAGCAACCCTTGCCAGACTTGGGCTAATAAATGAGTTGGATGCAAATAATATCAATCGTTTTATCCGGTCCAATAATACCCTGGAGGTCAGGATTCTTTATGTTTTGTTCTATTTTCACCTCAATGATCATATTGATGATGTGACTGAATTATATCAGGAACATGATTATATAATAGATGAGGATAATTTTAATCCCAGTCTAGTTCTATCGAAAGAGGATGATATTGAATCCCTGTCAAAATTCTATCTCATGCTCTATGATCTAATATTACCCCTTTATTCTCTGAAAACAAATTTCAATTTTAGAGATTTTGGCAGGGTTCATTCGATATATGTAAGTTTGGATTCATATAATTTTCCATATCTGAAATATTATATTCTGGATAACCTAGCTGAATCTATATCTTGGGACGAGACCTATGTATTCTTTCTATACTCTCAATTGAAGCATGCCAAATTATTAAAATCTTTGAGTAATTACGAACAAATTCTCTATAAACTGGTCAAGGAGGAATTAAAACGGGGGAATTTTGAAAAATGTTCAGAATTGACCAATGAATTAGTTCAGATCAAGGGTTATTCCTCATCCAGTGAGTATGAGATAGCAGAAGAGGCTTCCCTTGTTATTCTGATTAGATTATTCAATGGTGAGTTATTTTTATCTGAAGCATCTCTTGATTTTATTAATCAGTCTGAAAACCTGTTCAGTAAGCTGATCATGCTATTATACAATATATTGATTCAAAATCTCAATCCGGAATTTTTATTTGCACCTGTAGAAAAATTTCAAACAGGACCCCAGGTGATTTCTGAAGATATTTTTCATCTATTAATCAATCGTACCAAGAGAATTGTCAAATCTTGGAGTGTTGAGAATATCCGATTACATGAACTTGAATTCTTGATTCTCCATCCAATGACTGAGTTGACAAATACACTTGCACTACCTGATCTCCCCAAATTTAAAAATAATGTAAAACTAAAGAAAAGCTGTGGAATTATACAAGATCTGCGTGAGCTGATGAAACTGAAGAGAGGTGAGTTAAGAACCAAGGAATATGATTTAGATGATGTTCCTGATCTCTTGACAGATAATTCTATTGAATTAATAATAAAAACAATTACTCTTGAACTATTATTCCAGTTATCTCGTATGTTTCGAAGCAAAAAAGATATTCGATTGAAACTCACAAATCACAGAGATAAGCTCAAAGAGAGTGTTTCCGAGATATCATTTAATAATATACTTGCACCTATCAAATTGTATCTCGCCACGAATGATCACAAAGGGATGTTACTAAAGAAGGATTATAATTCATTTATTAAGTCTATTTTCCCAAATATTAAACTCCCTGATCAAAACATACATCCTTTGAACCTGTTCTGGGTTCTACTAGTACGAAACTACATCAGTGATGAGATTTAATATTCTTCAAAGTCGTAATTTTGTTCGTACCAATCCAAAATGCCACCCTGAAGATTCACACAATTTAAATCATAGTATTTTCTCAAATACGAGGTGACGTAGGAGGATCTATTGCCGGATCTGCATATTATGATTATTTCCTTATCATTTAATTTCTCCAATAGACCATTATCCAATTTTTTACGGATTAATTGCATGGGAAGAGTAATTGATCCAGGAATAAGGCCACTCTCTTTCCATTCCTCAGGTGTCCGGATATCAAGTAACACGAGTTTAACAGGATCTTGCATTTTTAGTTTTAATTTAATAACATCAATATTTGGAATTTGATGATTACTAAAAAATTTCACTTAATCCCCTTATTATTCTTGAATTATAAACCAAGCGATTAGAAATTAATTTGACATGATAAAAAATATATTATTAATTTTATTGTTTTACATGATTTATAGCTTTGAATGATGTGATAATCATACCTAGAAATATGAAGGACATACCAATAAATCCCTGAACGCTTGGCAACACCCCAATCATAATATCAATGAATAGGGCAAACACTGGTTCTAAGCTAAAAATAAGGGCAACATTAGTTGTTGAGACTCCATTTTTCTGGGCAAATGTCTGTGAAAGAAATGCAAATGCCGATGCCAGAACTGCTGTCACAAACAGGGTAATCCAAACGATTGATGGTTCATTTGTGGGAAACCATAATGAATCTCTCATGATTGCCACAATTGTTGCCAGAATCGAGATGACAAACATCTGTATCGCAACAAGAGTAATTGTACTGATCTTGCGAGCAAAAGGTGTCAGTAAAATATGATAGGCCACACAAATGGCAGTTACCAGGATCAAAGCATCTCCATTGTTTACTTCAGTTAAATTGGAGAAATTCAGAGTCATGAGGGATAGACCTGTTAATGCTAGTAAAACTGAGAACCATTCTGGTTTGCTCACTTTTAATCTAAAAGGATGGCATGTTACTCAAGAAAGATTACAACTCATTTATAGAATTGATATTTCCCAAAATAAAACTTCCCGAGCAGAGGATACACCCATTAAATCTGTTATGGGTACTAATGATAAGAAATTATATTAGTGACGAGATTTAGTATTCTTCAAATTTGTAATTATGTTCATACCAATCGAGAATCCCACCTTCAAGATTCACACAATTTAATCCATAATATTTGATGAGAAATGAAGTGACATAGGAAGATCTGTTACCAGACCTGCAAATTATAATTATTTCTTTATCCATTAATTTATCTAAAAGGCCATTATCCATTTTTTTGCGGATTAACTGCATTGGAAGGGTAATTGAGCCTGGTATAAGACCACTCTCTTTCCATTCATCTGGTGTTCTAATATCAAGTAACACCAATTTAACTGGATTTTCCAGCTTCAATTTTAATTTTTTAACATCTATATTTGGAATGGACTGATTATTAAAAAATTTCACTATATCCTCTTTTCAAGTAATGAATTATAAATCAAGCGATTGGGAATTATGCAAACATACCAGACAAATCCTGTATTGGATGATGGCGACAATTATAACAAGGAAATAAAAGTATTATAATTTTTAATCTAACAAGCGAATTTCGATTATAATGTATCTTTTGAAAGTAAATTTTAGTTATTTTTAGATTTACAATTATATAGTTTATAATGAGAATGAACTAAGAAAAGAAATGCTTCATGAATAGGAAAATTTTAATTTGAAAACTACAAGCTGAGATCATGGACATTGAAATTTTTGAGTTGGAAAGACGACAGTCTTTATGGGAAAACGTTGTTGAATGGAATTTAACTGAATCAGGTATTCATCCTTATACACTAAATGAATTATTAGATCAAAAAGAAATAGATAATTTAACAAATCTAAGATTAGGCTATGGACAAACAAATGGGTCTATAGAGTTACGTGAAGGTATTAGTAAGCTTTATCCAAATTCAGATATTGATAATATACTTGTAACAAATGGTTCTGCAGAAGCGAACTTCATTTCGGCTTGGAATCTTTTAGAAAAAGATGATGAAATTACATTAATGCTACCTAATTATATGCAAATTTGGGGACTAGCAAGAAGTTTTGGTTGTAAAATTACCCCATTATACCTTAAAGAAGAACTTAATTGGCAACCGGATGTACGAGATCTCAAAAATTTAGTAAAGCCAACAACAAAAATGATAATTGTATGTAATCCAAATAATCCAACTGGATCTGTTTTAACACAAAATGCAGTAAATGAAATAATTAAAGTCGCAAAAGAAAATGATGCATGGATATATTCTGATGAAGTTTATAGAGGAGCAGAATATGATGGTGATGAAAGTGCTACATTTTGGGGAAGTTATGATAAAGTAGTTATAGCTTGCGGACTATCAAAAGCTTATGCACTTCCTGGCATTAGAATTGGTTGGTTAATAGGTCCAAAATCATTTATTGCAGACGCATGGGCTTATTCAGATTACACATCAATAACTACTGGAGTTCTAAGTAACAGAATAGCTAAACGTGCGCTTGAACCAGAAATGAGAAATCAAATATTATCACGCAATCGAACCTTTCTACAAGAAAATTTAGAAATTATGAAAAACTGGGTTAAAAAGCATTCTAATATTTTCTCATTTGTACCTCCTACTGCAGCAGGTATAGTCTTTCTAAAGTATAATAGAGATATATTAAATCTTAATTCAACTGATTTAACTGTAAAATTAAGAGATATGAAAGGAGTACTAATCGTTGCTGGAGATTGTTTCGGTATGGATAACTATCTAAGAATAGGAATTGGATCTGAAAGAGAATACCTTGAAAATGGATTAAGTTTAATTTCTGAATTTCTTGAAGAAATAATATTATAAATATTATTATTATATTAATAAATTGAATGTCATTGATTAATAACATTAAACTTCTAGAAGTAAAAATAAAGTAATATGACCAAAATTATAGAATTAGAAGAGATAAAGAATGAAATAGAAAAAATAGACCTAATCCCTTTAATTGAAAAAGGCTTTATAGAATATTCAAAGGGTAATGTTGTTGTCCCACCAGTTGGTGAACTCTTATTTCACGATCCTCCAGGCGATGTTCACATCAAATATGGTGCGATCAATAATGATGATTATTATGTGGTTAAAATTGCATCTGGATTTAGTCAAAATCCAAAATTATACGGAATTTCACCACTCCAAGGATTAATGTTATTATTTAATCAAAAAACTGGACAACCAATATCTATATTACTAGATCAAGGATACTTAACTAATGTTAGAACAGCTGTAGCAGGAACAATATCAGCCAAATACTTAGCACCAAAAAATGTTAAGCAAATTGGAATTGTAGGAACTGGTAGCCAAGCAAGAATACAATTAAAATATCTTAAATCAGTCACAAATTGTAAAGACGTTATTGTTTGGGGAAGATCAAAAGAAAAACTTGAATCCTACAAAAATGATATGACTAATATTGGTTATAATATAAAAACAACGACAAATATGGAAGATATTACTAGCAGTTCAAATCTAATTGTTACAACGACTTCTGCTAATCAATCATTATTAAAAGTCGATCAAATTCAAAAAGGTACTCATATCACTGCAATGGGATCTGATACTATTGAAAAAAGAGAGTTAGATCCTAATATCTTCCAGATAGCAGATTTAGTCATTGTAGATAGTATAAGTCAATCAAAACAACGAGGTGAAGTATTTCATGCTCTTAAAGCAGATTGCATTAAAGAAGAACAACTTATAGAACTTGGAAAAATGATTGAAAATAAAAAATATCATCGAAGTTCAGATGACCAAATAACCATTGCAGATTTAACTGGAGTAGCCATTCAAGATATTCAAATTGCAAAAGCTGTTTATCAAGGAATAATTAACTGGCAATAATTTGCATATTATTTGTATTAATAGAAGCATCTATAATTTAACAAATTAACATATTTTATTAAAGAATGGAATCAAGAAAACTGATGAATAAAGATTTTTCTTTTGAAGATGAAGTTAAAAAAGCATATGAAAGAATATCAAAATACATTCTTAAGACTCCATTAGTTCATTCTCAAAGGCTTTCAGGTGATAATTTTAATGTTTATCTCAAGTTGGAAAATCTTCAATATACGGGATCTTTTAAATTGAGAGGTGCATTTAATAAACTACTATCATTGAATGAGGAAAAGATAAAAGGTCCATTTGTCACAGCATCTACAGGAAATCATGCAGCCGCAATTGCTTACGCCTTAGATAAATTAAATTTAAAGGGAACAATTTTTCTGCCTGAAAATGTACCAGTATTAAAAACAAATAAATTAAAAAAATTTGATACTCTTTTGCAGTACCACGGAACTGATTCTGTTGAAACTGAACAATATGCTAGAAAGAATGCAATTGAAAATAAAAATACATATATTTCGCCCTACAATGACCTACAGGTAATAGCAGGACAAGGAACTATATCTCATGAAGTTTTAACTCAGTTATCAAATGTTGATTACATTTTTGTAACAATTGGAGGCGGAGGTTTAATATCTGGAATTTCTGGCTACATGAAATCTTTAAATCCAAGTACCAAAATTATTGGTTGTCTACCCGAAAACTCACCTGTAATGTATGAATCTATAAAACAAGGGAAAATTATTGAAATGGAAAGTAAACCCACACTTTCTGAAGGTAGCGCAGGAGGAATAGAATTAGATTCTATTACATTTGAATTTGTTAAACAATATGTTGATGATTATATTCTTGTTACTGAGACTGAAATCAAAAAACAATTAATGAATACTCTTAAAGAAGATAAATTATTAATTGAAGGAGCTGCTGCAGTTGCAGTTGCTGCAGTCGAGAAATATGATAAAATCAATTCTTTAAATGGAAATGTTGTTGTAATACTATGTGGTGGAAACATTGGATTAGATGTTATTTTTAAAAATATTGAATCTAAAAATTCATAATTTTAAGCTTGTCCCAAAATTATATTATTAACTTTTCACCCCCTAAAGCAATATTTCCTTAAAAATCCAATTGCAGTGATTCACTTCTCATGAAGGGCATATTTCTTTTGACAATATCTTTTGCTGGGGCAAAAATTCCCACATTTCCATCAAAATTGACAATATTTTCCTTGAACTGCTCATAAAATTGCTGAGTAAAACCTTCCAGACCCTTATTCATGAAATATGAGTTCTGCTCAGCAATCAAAACACTTACAATCTCCTCATGGGTCTTCATAATTATCATCTTATCACTGAGCTCTAGTAGCAAAATATAACCCTTGGCGGATGCAATCTCTCTCACCAGATCTCTGATGGCAAGGATTGCGGGTGATTTTAGAGCATCATGTTTAATTTTTCCAGAAGTATCTCTGATCTCGTTTGTAAATGAATATAAAGTTATACCCATTTCAGCATGCAACACCAGTAACTGATACACATCGAAATTAAGGGCATATGCAAATTCAGGTACCATCACATATGCAGCCAGCATGAAAATCAGGGCCAGAGTAATTAACCAGGTATTATGAATGATAATTGAATTTCCACCAAACAGTAATGCTTCCTCAAGAAAAGTGTATGAGTATGATGCTCCCAATAATATGAAGTTGGTTAGCAAACTACTAAATCCTATAAAGACAAATAGTGACGCACGTGCTATTTGAGGGGAATCTGCGTGTTTTAGATTACCGAACATAATTCTAATTCCAAACAGGGAGATCCACAGAATAATAACTGCAAATACACCCAGGTATATCAGGATAAGATTAGTAATCTGCTCCTTGATATTTTCAAGACCTGGTATTGGTTCAATAATAATTAGAGCTATCTGTCCAATAATCATTGGTAAACTAGTACCAACAATACCTATTGCATGAACAAGGTTTGGTCTCACCTTTTCAATGAGTTCAATATGGAGATAGATAAGTATTACCGCAATTGGGAAAAATACATCCGCAATTGAGGCAAGAATATTATCTCCTCTCTGAAAAATTGAACCCTCAGGTGGAGAAATTACATATAATAGCTCTGCAGCTCCATGCAACATTACGGCTGATGCAAGGAACATCAATCCCGAAATATCCTTCACATAGGTTTTGTAGATCAGTACAATGAAGAATATAGTTGAGACTAAAAATGGAATGAAATGGTAAAGAAATGTTCCCTGGATGCTTTCCATCATATCTGCCAAAGGTACGCCCAATAGCCAGGTGACAAATATGGTTCCACTCATTCCAATCAGAAATGCGATTATTGCAATGAATTCAGGTTTTATTTTGTGTTCATATTCAACTATTTTCTGGGTTTTTTCCCCAATTTCCTCATTCATATAGATTTATCAAATGCTCGTGTTTTTTAGGATATTGTGCCTTAAGTAAAATATCGCCACTAAAAAGTATTCATTATTCCAATTTAAGAATTATCTTGTTTAATATCATTGTTGATTGCTACCTCATCAACTTCTTGTTCAGGCTTTTTCGCGGATTCCTCTGTATCTTTGACAGTTTCTATTCCGCTATATTGCCACAGAGAGGGATTGAATTTACTTACCCTAATCTTCCTAATAGATTGGCCTTTGATCTCTACAATCTTAAACCAGAACTTGCTATCCTCAATGATCTCACCTTCTGCAGGTATTTCACCCTCAAATAGTTCAAGTATGTATCCAGCCAGGGTAACTGATTTATCAGATTCAAAAGATTCTCCGAGTCGATCCTTATATTTTAGATTGAATTCCTGCAAGGATATATTTCCACTTACCACTATGGTATTACCCACAATCTGGGTTGAAGGTTCAACAGTTTTATAATCAAACTCATCCTTGATCTGTCCAAAGATTTTTTCAATAATATTCTCCATGGTTACGATTCCCTCCAGAGACCCGAATTCCTCGACCACAGCAGCCATTTGGATAGATTTAGTCTTCATCTCTTCCATCAAGATATTGATTTTAGAGCCCTCGTGGACTATTAATATGGGTTTGATCACATCAAATATATCAAATTCATCTTCCCTGTCCTCAAGAAAGTAGGGGAAAACATCCTTAACATGGATAAATCCAAGTAGGTTATCCATCTTACCTTCATATATGGGGATCCTGCTAAATCCAGTAGACATTGAAAGGCCAATCATATCCTTAAGAGATGATTTTGTATCTAGAGCTTTTATTGCAATTCTAGGTGTTAAAATTTCCTCTACGCTAATATCATTGAATTCAAGCACATTGTAAATCAGATTTGCCTCGTTTTGATCCAAGTTTCCAATTGATGATGCATCCTTTACTACATATCTTACTTCACCTTTGGAGATATCAGGGATATGTAATTCCTCAGCCACTGGAATTCCCATCCATTTTAATATTAAATTTGAATTCCAGACAAAAAATCTCATTATAGGCTTTGTCAGTATAATAAAAGCTTCAAATGGTAATGCAGCCCATTTTGCCATTTTTTCGGCATATTGTACTGCAATGGATTTTGGCAGAACCTCTCCTAACAGAACATGAAGATAAGTTATGAAACTATAAGCTGCTACGAAGGATATACCGTGCAAAACAGATTCTGAAATTGTCAATCCCAACCAAAGAAGAAATCCAAAGAAAATCTCATTGAAGAATGGTTCTGCTATGAAACCCAAGGCAATTGATGCCAAGGTAATTCCCAATTGAGCTGAAGATAGAGTACCATTGAGATTGGTAACCAATTTTACAATAGTTCTACTAATAATTGTATCTTGAGATCTGAACGTATCTAACTGTGTGGGTCTTAATCGTACAAAAGCAAACTCAGCTGCGACGAAAAAACCATTCATGATAACTAAGAAAAGTATCAAAATTAATGTTGCGAAAGAAAAATCGGACATAGAATTTGTTTGCCTATGGTTTTATTGGATGAGTCTTATTAAATCCTTTTTATATACCTTATGTGATTATAATTAATCTTCTACTATCTGATTGGAAAATTTTATTATATTTTCAACATGATAACTGGATTGGTATCATCACTGGATTTGCGTTTGAGGTACACAAATCCCTCCTTAACCAGATCTTCGATCTCCTCTAAACACTTTGCTGGCGATGTACCGATCCTCATGGCAAGAAATGTTAATTGAATTCTGGGTGTATCTTCAAGAATTTTGTATACGATCGAGGCTAATTTGGAACCATCCAATATCTCCTGCAGATTAGTAGTTGAGGGTTGAATACTTTTGTGTTGAACTCTTCCCACAGGTTTGATTGAGGGTTCGATTTGAGTTGTAGATCCTCTTTCTATTTCACGAGTTTTTGCAATATCTGATGGTCTAACTGTTGGGATAATTTTATCCTTCAGATCATCCACTGGGCTATGTGCTGAGATGATTATCTTGGATTTTGAAGTTTTGGGTATTATCGGAACCTGTTTCTCAATAGGCTTTACTTCTACAGCTACTGATTTCAATACACCCAATTCAGCATCCTTCTTGGAAATTTGTGATTTGTAATCATCAATAATTAGGGTTAATGACTTTGTCTCCTCTTCCTTTTCCATCTTACTGAGATTTAGTTGTTTAAGATCATCTTCCAATTGCAATATTTTCTCTTGATCGATTTTGTACCTATCAACCTGCAAATTCAATTGACGGTTCTCATTTTCTAGTTCCTTGATCCTAGTCTCAAATTCATCTGTATCAGGAGCAGTCTCAGTTGGTAGAGCCTTAATTTCTGCAATCTTGTCTTTGAGTTCAATATTCTCAGCTTCCAGGTCCTTGACCTTAGATTTTATTTTCAAGGTAACAGGAGGTTCAGGCCTTTCACTTGATTGTTTCTCCATATTATCGATTTTGCTTTGAAGATTTATATTTTGCTGGTTCAGGGATTTTATGGTACTTTCCTTCTCAAGAATTTCATCATTTAGGTTCTCAGTATTAAGCATCTGTACTTTATAATTGTGGATCTGATTTTCCAAATCTTTTATTATAGCACTACTATCATCAGCATCCACAGTGGTGGACACAATTGGTGCTGAACTTAAATTTGTTTTCAGTTCGTTGATTTCCTTTTGTTTATCATCCAAGAAAATATTAAGATTGGTAATTTTCTCTTTTAACATTTTCACATCATCTTCAGAATTAATCTGCAGTTTCAGTTTATTCTGATATTCCTCTAACTTTGTATTCAGGACTTTTATCTCATCGGTTTTGCCTTGTGATGTATTTCTCAGTTCCTTTATATCGGTATAGGAGGCCTTTAACCTAGTTTTAAGTTCTTCAATTTCTTTATTATTTTTGTCCATATTAATGCCCTCTTTTTCCAAGGTAATATACTTCCTAGATAACTCATCCTTTTCGGCCTCGACTTCATCCAATAAATCATTTAAATTATTTAACTGGATCCTGTATCTGTTGGCCAAACTAGCTTCTTCTTCGAGTGTTTCTGTCATCGTAGAAATTTCTTTGCTTAATACTCTATTCTTTTCTTCCAATTTCACGATTCTATCCGGATCAATTGTTTGCTTGCTTTTTTTGATATCCTTGATCTGACTATCCAATTCCATAATTTTAGTGTTGGCATTGTCCAGATCTGCTTGGGATGTATCATAGAGACTTGCCATATCCTGCAACTCTACTCTAACTGATTGTAACTCATCAAAAGCTACAGATTTCGCAGTTTCATCCATAGTTTGCTCAGAATCCACCTCACCAGAATTGAGTTTGAACTCTAGTGCCCAGATTTTTTGCTCAAGTTCTATTCTTTCTTCATTTAACTGGGCGATCTGTGATGAAAAAGTAGCTTTATT
>DAOUUM010000142.1 GCA_030668165.1 Candidatus Heimdallarchaeota archaeon | reverse complement strand
CTATGGCTAATATTGATCCATAGTTAAGAGTAAATTAGCATTTGCGAAATTACCATCTTTGTACATTTAGTTAATATAGTGTAAATTAAAAATCATAACATGGAAAACAAAATAATCTTAATTACAGGTGCATCAGACGGAATTGGTAAACAGGTTGCACTTGAATTGTCTGTACTTGGTGCTCATATTATTATGCATGGAAGGAATAAAAATAAAACAGAACTGGCCGCAGATAAGATACGTGAGGCTACTGGGGGGAAGATCGACACGATAATTGCTGATTTGTCATCATTAGGACAAATCCGTGAAATGAGTAAATCATTACATGAAAAATATGATAGATTGGATGTGTTGATCAATAATGCAGGTGTTCAGATGCACACTCTTGAATTATCAGAGGATGGTTTCGAAATATCATTTGCAATCAATCATCTTGCCTATTTTCTGCTGACATCATTGTTGATTGACATGATTGATAAATCAGATTACAGGAGAATAGTGATTACAAGTTCCGGTATACATTCTGAATCAATTGACTTTGATAATTTACAGGCAGAAAAGGGTTTTAATATGTATTCAGTGTACACTCAAACAAAATTATGTAATTTATTTTTTGCTTATCATTTGGCAGAATTATTAAAAAATAATAATATTAGTGTTAATTCCTTGCATCCTGGTCTTGTGGATACCAACCTCAATCCTCAAAGAACTGCAGAGATTGTCGCAAGAGCATTACCTGTAACCAAGGGGTCTGTTGCTACAATGCATCTAACCACATCTCCAGATTTGGAAAATGTAACCGGTAAATATTTCAACTACGATGCTAAAGAAGCAAAATCAAAACCAATTTCATACGATAAGCAGATACAGCAAAAGTTGTGGTCCCTTAGTGAAGAGATGATTGGAGAAAAATTTAAATTGATATAATAAATTTTAAATTAATAATTATTTGCCCATAGATCCCAGTATCATGGTTGAACTCATAATTTCATGTACCTTTTCCCAAGCATTCTCTGCATCTTCAGACCAATTCTTACCTAGCCCCGTTCTAAAGGACCATAATAGAGCCTCACGATATACTGGATAATGTTTCTTTTTTACACGATAGCCCTTGTGTTTCATTCCCAGGAATTTGAGATGGAGGGTCAATCCATCAATTTCTCTGATATACATCACCACAAAATTCAAAAAATCAGTAAGTTTGGATCCTTGGTCCAATATTCCTGTTTTGAACAATTTTTTGGTATCAGGAGCAAGATCGAATAATTTATTGTAGAACAGTTCAGTGATACGTAGCCTATCTTCATTTATTAATTCCCAAGTCATCTCGATTGAAGCAATATCCGTTTCGTTCAAATTCGGATAGGTAAGTGCCATGGCAGTATAATAATAATATCACTATTTTATATTTTCTTTGCACCATATTCGAATTCCCGAATTAGTTTAATAATGTGATCTTTAGTCCTTCTATTGTTGAATATATCAATTTTTGTAGATATTCATTACTTTATCTAGTAACTCAAGTGCTTCTTCCTTCTGTCTTTGGAAAACATTTCTACCAATTATTGATCCAAATCCGCCACCAGCCCTGATGTCGCTTATTTCCTTGAGAACATCTTCTGTACCCTTTGCAGCACCACCTGAAAATATCGTGATTCTCTTCCCATCAAAGGCAGATTGTATAACATGCCTGATCCTATCTGGCAGAGTGGATGTTTCGACATTTTCATATGATTTACGAGCAGCTTCTAAACCAATAGAATCTATTGGTGGTTTGATTTTGATTATATCTGCACCCAACTGGGCAGCAATATGAGCTGCATAGGCTGCAATATCCACCGCAGTCTCATTCTCTTTTGCCAAACCCTCTCCTCGGGGATAGGACCAGACTACTGCGGCTAGTCCAACATCATGGGCCTGTCTTATCAGATCAGATAACTGACCAAAATTCTCATTTTTCTCTGCAGTTCCTGGATATATGGTGAATCCAATTCCTGAAGCACCTAATTCCAATGCATCTTGAATTCCTGATGTGATCGCTGATAATGGATTCTTAGTTGGATACAATGAATCGTTATTGTTAACCTTCAGGATCAATGGTATCTGACCTGGATACTCATTTGCTGCTGCTTCAATAAAACCAAGTGGAGCTGCATATGCATTGCATCCTGCTTCAATTGCCAGTTCCACATGATACAAGGGATCGTATCCCTTAGGATTTGGTGCGAATGATCTTGCTGGACCATGTTCAAATCCCTGATCCACGGGTAGAATTACCATTTTCCCAGTTCCAGCCAATTTGCCTGTATTCAACATACGCCATAGGTTTGCCCGGACTCCAGGTAATCTGTGAGAGTAATTTTTCATTATCTCATTTACGTTAGTCATATTTGAATTTCAACTCATTGAATATAAATATATTTTCAATTGTTCCTGCAATTTATTAACAATAGACCTCGTGTACTTTGATTATTTACCAAGATAAATTTAGATATTACAAAAAAATCAAATGCAAAAGGTCAGACCTGTCCATAATAATTTATATGATCCTTAGTGAACAATATTAGTAGATATGAATTTACCCGAAAGTCTCTCAGAACTACTTTCTGATTTTGAATCCATAACAAATCCAAGAGATAAAGCTGATATGATTAGGTTTTACTCTGATTCTTTTAAGCCAGTATCCTCAGAAATTGCTACCAGGCCTTATCTTGATGCTAATTTGGTCACTTCTTGTGTATCCAAGGTATATGTCTGGGCAAATCAACTTGAGAACAATACTTTATCCTATCATTTTGCGGTGGAAAATCCACAAGGTGTCTCAGCACAGGCTTTATGTGCAATATTGGACGAAACCCTATCTGGTGTTTCTCTTGACCTAGTTCTGCAGGTTCCTAGTGATATCGTTCATATTATCTTTGGTAAGGAACTTTCAATGGGTAAATTGGCAGGTCTGACTGGTATAATATCATCTGTGAAAAATTATGCAAATCAATATGTTAATAATTAGGATAGGACTATCCAAAGACCAATAAGAGTGAGCAGGGTTCCACCCACGGTAAATTTAGTTACATTTTCCTTCAACCAGAAATATGACAGAGGGAGCGCGAAAAGAGGTCCAACCGAAGTTAACACGGCAGATTTTCCTGCACCAAGTTTCTGAGTGGATAATACGTAGAATAAACTGCTAAGATAGGTACCTAGTATTCCTGCAATCAATAATAGGATAATGAATCCTGTTTTTGGTCGATCTTCATCGAATTCAATTGCTTTCCTCTTATTTGCTCTTCTCATCTGGATAAGAAGGATAATAAACAGTAATAAGGTGGCTACTGGTAATCTCACACTGTTTGCAACGACAGGATCCAGCCCCTCTGCTCCTATGGTGAGAGTTATTATTGCCAATGTATATGATACCATGGAAATAAAGGCATAAATTATGCCCTTGATATAATTTCTTTTAAAATCCTTGAGATCTTCCTCTAATTCAACATCACCACTTGTCAGGACAATAATACCAATAATAGTTATTACTGATCCGAGGATAAATGCTGAGTGAAATTTTTCATCGAGGAAGAGGATCGCAATCAATATCGAAAAAATTGGATATAAATTTACTATGGGTGTTGCAATTTTAACACCCACATGTTGCATTGATGTAAAATACAAGGTATCTCCGATTACAACGCTGGTCAATACACTAATGATTAAAATTGATATAGTTATCCAATTGAGTAATTGTATTTCAGGCAGTAAACCTGAAACAATAGCAATTAAGAGAAATATTACTGCACCGATGAGAGTACGAAACATATTTAGCATAATTGATGAGCCATAAGGTTCCAGCCGTTTGATTATAACACTACTTGTAGCAAATGTTGCTGCAGTAAGCAAGGGGTAAATCTCATCCAATGCCACGAATCTATAAAATATTTATTATGTAAATAGTTTATTGTCGCCCCCTCAATCATTAGGGAAGAAAAAGTAAGGTTTCAAATTAAATTAAGAGCTGAATTTTCCATAATTTTACGTGCTTGTTTAGTAAAATAGTCATCTGAACGATTTGTTGAGTTGATCTCGTGTTTAACTTCCCAATTACTGGATTCAAATTTGTTCCATATATCGATTAGTTCCCTATCCAGAATGTCTGAAAATTGCTTGAGGTAAAAAGCACCATTTCTTGAGATTGGAATATGGGTTTTCAAATCGATATTATGAGTAAAGTTATTGATTGGATCGATTAAGTGGGTTAACCAGGTTTGTCCCAGAAAACTCTGAAGTGATACAAGTTTGGGTCTAACTATATCCATTCTTCTAAGGTTTGAATGAAACATATTCATAGATTCTCTTAGTTTGGATCGATTTTTGGGTAAGTAATGATAGACCCAATTTTTCAAAGGAGTCTGCCATTTGGGTACAAGAGGATTGATATCAACTTTTAGCAGGGGATCTTCTATATCTGAAGCTATTGCTATTTTTTGTTGCATCTCTATAAGATTGATCAGTGCCTGTTTATCATCTGGGGTTTCATATGGCAATCCGGTGAGGAAAAAATCTTTCAAAATAGGAATTCCACCATCAAAAATAATAGATGTTGAATTGAGTACCTGTTCATTGGTAACTCTCTTACCCATTAAGGTTCTGAGATCGTCTGTACCCGTTTCAGGAGCTATTGTCAATGATTTGGTTCCACCATTAACTAATGCCTCAATTATCTCAGATGTAACCTTATCTGGTCTAAGTGTAGCGATTGAAATCTCAAATCCTTTGTTAACCAGCTCCCAGCACAGATCATTCAACTGTGAAAAATCACTCAGATTAGTCCCAAATATGTCAATTTTATTAACTCCCGTCTCTTTTGCACCCAATTCTGCAATCTCTAGTAATCGATCAAGATTGCGATACCTTGCGGGACTAAACATTCCTGACCCTATCATACAGAATTTACATCCATGATTGCATCCTCTCCCCAATTCCAACTGGAAAGATTGACCCTTTACCGGACCGTATGGGTGATAATCTGGAAGGTCAGTAAGTATCTGTCTCAGAGGGTAAATGTTTGTATTCAGATCCACAAAATCAAAATATTTGTACCAAGATCCGATCTCATACTGTAAGGGATTTTTCTTTATCAGCTCTGAATATGATTTGTTATTGTGCAGACTAAGAAAGTGTGGGGACCAAAATCCTGGGATATCTGTGAATAATTCTGGGTTCTCCCAGAAAGCAATAACACCAAACTCATCCAGTCGATCCAAGAAGATGGGTAATGAATTCTCTGCATCTCCAAGAAAGTAACCATCCACACGATCGATGAGTGGAAGTGGATTTGCCCCAGAGCATGGCCCACCTACCACTATTGGGGGAAATTTTCGGCTCTCTCTTCTCTTGACATTACTCAGTGGCATACCAGCCCTACGTAACATCCAACTAATTACAAGATAATCAAGCTCAAATTGGGCTGTGAATCCAAGGACATCCATGTCTCCTAATCTGCTCTTGTTCTCAATACCGGTTGGTGACTGGGTGGGATCCCTTGATAGGAATACTCTCTCCAACCTCCAAGAAGATGAATTATTAACTATTACCTCCAGAGCTAATATGGTCATTCCACTCATCCCCTTGTTATAATATCCGGGATAAATCAATCCGAAAGTTTTTCCTTCCTTCTTTAATGATAAATTCTTCTCACTGATAAAGTCAGAACTGTCATCCATACTCAAGTCCCTCCAATAATTCCAGGAATGATCCTATTAACATTCATTTCAAGTAGATCTGTGTATTCATTTCTCCTGATTTTGCCCTCAAGTAATATCTGGGAACCAATTAAATGGTTAATCTTAATGGCAATTAGATCGGAATCTATTCTATCCAGCACTGATAGTTGCTTTAGCAATTCACTCTCTTCCTCAGATAGATTCAGTAGTTCTTCTACTATATTTCCAAAAAGAGTGGCTTTTATTGCATTTGTATTATCTTCCAGGATTATACCTAGTATGAATCTTGTTCTCGGAATCACCTCCTCATTACATTTCGAACATAGTAGCTCTTCCTCAATCATCCCTGAAGAGCAGACCGGACAAGCAAGATAATCCCTAATATCAAATACCTCAGTTACCATTCCCACGAATTGTTGATACTCATCTTCTTTTAAAGAGGCAATCTCACCAGACGTATTATAAATCCAATCATTATATATCGCTGATGTGATTTCATTGGAAAACTCTTTTTCTACAAGTTTGTTAATATATGATCTAGTTCCACAATGCAATTCATTTTTACCCTCTCTAATTTTAGAATATGCATTTCTTATGAAAATTGGGGAATTTTCTTTTAAGATTTGAGAACCAACATTGTCCCAAGCAATGCACTGTATGTAACCGGTATTATCAATAAGTAAGAAGCGTTGTAAATTTCCACTTTCCCCATTGCTCTTGCTGAACATTCGAGACGATTCAAGATTTTTTACCAGACCCAAACAATATAGGGATCCCATGCCATCAACAATATCACTGATATTTGTAACTTTAAATCTCAATTCGTTTATCTTGGTGGTCTCTTTGAGTTTCAAGTGAAGACCATCGATTATATTTTTCTCATCCTCAGAAAATTGAATCCCTCTATACCATGTTTTCTTATCTGGATTCCATTTACATCCCATTTCACGTAATTTGTCTTTATGGGGAAATGATTTTCCGACTACTTCTATAATCTCAGATGAGAATTTAATCAATCTCGTCACCGGATTAGAATTGGATCTAGGGCTGTCGGCCATGTATACATAAAATTCTATTATTAACAACTAATAAGAATTCTTCTTCACATTTCAATCAAAGCATACCTTTTATCTATATTGTGTATTATCTAACTCTCCAATGTTTGTTTGAAACCTTTCACCTTAATGATGTACTCTTTAAGATTCGCCATATCCAACCGTTCTCTAAAGGAGCTTGATTTATCGGATAACTTCTTCCACCGAGTTATTTCACTATTTTGTAAATCTTTCTGCTTCTCTACAATCTTTTTGTATCTATTAAGATTCTTTTCCTCTACGATCAAGTCAGCCTGATCGAGTATATTAAATGCATTAGCGATGTCTCCTTGTACCAAAGATAACCGAGATTGAAGAATAAGTGCATTAATTAAATTAGGGTACAAATGATTATCTTGAGCGTATTTGTGCATATTGGTGATCAAATCCTGAGTTTCTAACAATATCTCCTCTTCCTGGTACATTGACAGTTCATCTAGTAATAACTCAATGAGGTTTATTGACGCAATAATTACAATATCAAAGGTGCATGATACTTGCCCCACATCAATAATTTTTTGGAATAGTTCCTGTGCCTTTGCT
>DAOUUM010000416.1 GCA_030668165.1 Candidatus Heimdallarchaeota archaeon | reverse complement strand
TGTCAGATACTACAGATGAGATTTTACAGAGTGGGTTTATTCAAATAGGCTTTTGGAAAAATTTTGCAGAATTAGTCAAGGGAAAACAAACATTCCTATTACTGTTTACAGCTCTTTTTGCTTACCTAATATCAGCTCATCCAGATGAATACGATTTTGTTAATATTATGATACTTATGACCAGCTTATTCTTGGCTGTATCTGGCTCTACTCTTCTTAATATGTATATAGATCGAGATATCGATGCTGTGATGGAGAGAACAAAAGATCGCGCAATCCCCAGTGGCCGAATATCCCCCAGGTCTGTACTGTGGCACGGTTTGGTATTTGCAGCATTCGGTGTCAGTATCGCGGGACTGATCAATCGAATAACCATGGCATTGATACTTGCAGGATTATTCTTTGATGTTGTTGTATATACATTGTGGTTAAAGAGGAAGACAAAATGGAGTATCATATTTGGAGGTATCTCTGGTGGTTTACCCGCAATGGCTGGTAGAACAGCGGTGACAAATCAGATCGATATTGAGGGAGGTTTATTCCTGCTATTAATACTCATTTGGATACCCCTTCATATCCTATCACTTGCAACTCTTCCCAAGAATTTACTTGGCTATGAGGATGCAGGAGTACCCATGTGGCCGGTTGAATCTGGTGTGAGTCAAACTCGAACGGTTATTACATTAGCTGCATTTCTTGATGGATTTGTGATAGTTGCAACAGGAATTATTCTTGATATTCACATAATTGCACAAATCCCATTGATTGGGATGGGTGCGGTGATGATTTATCTTGCAGTTGTGAATTTTATGAAACCTACTCACGATGGTACATTCCGATTATTCAAGTTTGCATCCATGTTTCTTGGAATTGTCTTCATGTGGCTCTACATAGCAGTATTAATCACTCCCCGATTAACTGAGCTTGTCTAATAAATTAGCAATTGCAATAGAATCTATATATCGACTTGAATTTATTCAATCGTGTAAGCATTTATTAAATCAATCGATTCATAAATTCACATGAGGAGTACAAAGTTGGTAAAATTATTTACATTGATATTTTGTATAACGCTACTATTATCGTCTAATTTTACAGTACAGGCGTCTTCAAATCAACAGGATACCAGTGAACCGGAATTATCATTGTCAGCAGATTACGAATGGATATCTGATGAACTACAGGACTCTGAATTACCGGGTTCAATAGTGGGTGATGACGTTGTTTTCTGGGGAGAGGATCTGGGAGTTTATTATAATTCAATGGAAACCCAGGAGAAATTAAAAGCTGCTGAGGCTGCATTTCCAAATTATGTAACATATTTTGAATACGGAACAAGTTATCTTGATAAACCCTTAATGGGTGTGAGACTCACCAAATCAGTATCCCTTGAAGTATATGCCAAATCCGAGATATTGATTGTGGCAGCCCATCATGCAAGAGAGGCAATCACAGTGATGGATGCCCTGATACTGATGGATGATATACTATACGGAATCGATAATTCGGAGAGCTGGGCCATCACCGCTCTGGAACAGAATGAGATCTATATTCTGCCATTATTCAATCCTGATGGTCTTGATTATACCTACATCAATCCCTGGCAGAGATCTAATATGCAGCCTGTTGATGGAGACCAGGATGGTACACTAGATGATGATCTGGAGATCGGAGATGTCAATGGTGATAATTATGTCGAGTGGTATTATATTGGTGATACTTATGAGGGTACTGATCTAGATGGTGATGGTCGGACAGGTGAGGATATGCCTGGTGGAATAGATCTCAACAGAAATTATGATTATGAATTTGGATATGATGACATGGGATCCTCACCCAATCCAAATGATTTCACATACAGGGGAGAATTTGCTTTTGAGGCACCAGAAACCGATCAGTTTGCTGATTTTGCACAGCAGCACCATTTTTACACCTCAATCAGTCTGCACTCGGGTATTCAGGCAATAATATACCCATGGGGTTATACGGGTGATTTGAGTCCAGATTACAAAATTTTCAACAAAATTACTGAGGAGATGCAGGAACTTGCCTATTTTCCCAAATGGAGTGATGCGGGTGGCTATGATGTTAATGGAGAGTGGGGGGACTGGATGTACGGTGAACTGGACAGTCTTGCTTTTACCATAGAGACCTACGTTGGAGAAGGGGGATATTTGCAGTATTATAACAATTCATATGTTGGTATCTGGGATGTTTTCAATCCAGTAGCCGATGAGATCTACAATATCAGCTCCCAAAATGTACTCAAACATCTGAAATATGCATTAACAGTTCCAAGATTGAGTTGGTTGAAGGATGAGTATAGATTTGATCTTGATACCATGATCGCTGAAAATATCGAGGACCTTTTATCAATTGACCTCAATTACACTATTAGTATTGATCTTGATAATCCTGATTTTAATATCATTGTGGAGGAATTTGATGAGAGTACCATGTCTTGGGATAGGATTGCATCGACTCAATTGAGTCCCCAGTCAACAAATACCTCCCTCCAGACTGATATTGATAGCAATAATGATTGGAGAATCTATGTGGGAAGTGATTCCAGAGGATTTGCATATCATATGGATCTTGAGGATAATAACAGGGTGGAGATTGAATTCAATGCCAATCAACCTACAGTATACAATTTCTCAGAAATCACTGAATCACCTGTTTCTATGTTATTTGTTACTATTCCCTTGATACTAATCCCCATGCTTAGACGTAAATATCGGTAATTAACTAATTTCATAATTTATATTTTGATCGAATTTCTGTCCTAACCTATAAATGATCTGTTTCTGTAATGTCCTTCTTGATCTCCGCTCGCATTCTTTGCCTTATCTTTTATTAATTCCTTATCCGATTCATGTTTTCTCAGATTTTGTCTTTGTCTCGCAGTCTTCTGCTGACCACCAGTCTTTATTGAAAAATATGTAATTACCACAATAAGTATGATTATGAGCACTATATCAAAAAATGAGAGTGATCCTAAGTCCATAACATATATTTTCCAAAAGATTATTTAAATGAAACTAATTTCTAAAATTGTTTTTATCATTACCCATTGGAATTTTCCACTTTCTTACCTGTGTACGATTATTTTGTCTTTATTTCTTATGAACTAATCTATATTGTAAGGATCACAAATGCAACATTACCGGTTGAGAATTACCCCAGCCAATAGGAATAAATAATGTTA
>DAOUUM010000135.1 GCA_030668165.1 Candidatus Heimdallarchaeota archaeon | reverse complement strand
GGAGTGAGGAAGAGGTCAGAGTAACCGGAACAATGTTAAAGGATATGCTTACCTCATTACCAGAGAATGTTGTTGTAATATCTCATGTATCGGTAGATTATCAAAAAATGGTTGAGTTCACACAGTCTGATCTAGTTAGCACAGGTTATGAAGGTCCAACCACATCAAATGAGAGATTGGAGAAACTTGAAAATGCAATAAGGGAGGTTGTAAGTGAATTGGAGATCAACACTCCCCGAGTTAGGATGAAAAAGCTCGAAATTGAGGCTCAACAAGAGATACCACATCAGTTACGCTATGTACATGGATTAGATTCTTCAATTGATCTGGAAGGCATCAAGATCATTGGACGCCCTCCCAGACCTGTTCAGATACAAAAAGAGAAACAACACTGGATTACCTGGGATAGTCTTTTCGGTGAGGTGAGATTAACTCCAAGTGCAGCAGCTCAGCTTGCCAGGGATAGTAATAATTGGGTAATACTGGATTTTGATGAAAACACAAAGATAAGTGGTTCAACCGTTTATGCAATTGGAATTAAAGATGCATCCCCACATATCTCGCCCAATGACGAGGTACTTCTATTTGATGAGGACAAATCTCATCTGCTGGGTGTTGGAACAGCACTGATCAGTGGCTCAACAATGAACGATATCAGATCAGGACCATGTATTAAAATCCGTAAAAAGGATAAGATTGAGGTGTGAAATATGAGAGCAGATGAAAACAAATCCAAAGTATACACACAAGAGGTTGGTAAGTTAAGAATTTACTCAACCACCTTAAGGAAAGAGTATCATGATAAGATAATCAATTGGGTGGATCAGGTCTTATTACCGGATGGTACCACTGGAGAAGCATTGACATTTGTATTACCAACACGTGGATGCAAATATGCAACAGCCTCACATGGAGGATGCACCATGTGTACCCTTCCAACTGATAATCCCTTGGCACCAACTATAGAACTACTCAATTCACTACCTAAAAGGACCCTTGAAATATTTAATAAAAAGGGGGGTAAGGAAAGATTTGGTGCTGTGAAATTTTACACTTCAGGTTCATTTTTGGACAGATGGGAGCTACCCTTTGAGAATCAAAGGAATATTATTAGCACATTTGTGGATATTGTACAGGAGATAACTATTGAGACAAGATGTGAGTATGTGACCAAGAAGAATCTGGATAATATCACCTCGGTAATGGATCCTCAAAAGTTAACGGTAGCCATTGGTCAGGAAACTACCAATGATGAGATCAACAGACGATCCATCAATAAGGGACATACATTCAAACAATTCAAGCGAGCTGTCAAAAAGTTGCAGAGCTACAATATCAGAGTGAAAGGATATATTCTACTCAAACCAGTTTTCATTTCTGAACTGACAGCTTTGAAAGATGCCATTCAGACTGGAAAGGATATGATTGCTCTTGGCGTTGACAGTATCTCAATCAATCCCAGCTACATAGGAAAAGCAACACTGATGGAAAAATTATTCAAAGGAGATGAATACTCTCCTCCATGGCTGTGGACTGTGTACTTTGCCACTTTGAAAATCAAAGAATTGGCAGGAGATATTACCGTAATTTCAGATCCGGTAGCTGCTGGATCAGATAGAGGTCCCAGTAATTGTGGTAAGTGTGACAAGGGATTCAAACGCATTCTGAAAGAATTCTCATCAAAACAAAATATCGAAATTCTATTTGATGAGGAACTTGCTTGTAGTTGCCAAGAAGTTTATCGATCAGCCATTAACACTGAGCATATCTCATGTGGATTTGGAGTTACATATCATTACTAGAAAAGAAATTCGCACACACTCAGATCAAAACAAAATCTGATAATTACTACACATTCACCCAAATTGAAATGTAAATTTATTTTAGGGAGATTGTCCACCTACATAATAATGGCAAGAAAAAGAGTTGTAAAAACGTACAGAGATACATCAGCAGCCGGAGACAAAACCAGAATCACAGGACACCGTTATTTTATCAGACTTGGTCTGACAAGTATTAAAATGGAACGTAGCGGAGATCTACTGAGTCGTGGTTCAGAAATTTATTTAAAATGTGGTGCAGGTGGTAAACTTGGAAAATTAAGCCCACAGAGAATGCCACAGAGAGGAACAATCAATATCGAGAGAAATGAGGTCTTCAAGGCTAGTCCAGCCATCAGCCTATACACCGAATTCATAGACAAAAAAGATGGAGGATCGATTGAGATCCCACTCAAAGTTTATGAGAGAGATATTGGTGCTGATGACAAGTTATTAGACACACAAATATCAGTTACTTTGGGTCAAACAAATAAGTTTCTAAGTTTTACTGAAAAAGGAATGAAAATAAAAATCTCTGCCTCTGCAAAAATCACTCGGTTCTAATATTCTATAATATTTATTATGGATCCAGATTATACCAGGATTGCAAGCTTTTCAATGATTTGGCTCTAAGTTTATTTAGGAGTTCTTCAATTATTGTCAGCACTTCTTTGTCAATTTTATCATATACTACCGATTCAGTGATGAAATCTAATTTATTGATGAGACGTAATCTGGCAAATTGATTAACCGAGCTGTGCAGAAATCCATTGATCATCCCTCTAATACCCGAAACTGCATCCTGTAGCTCACGACTAGCATTGACTCCAATCACAAACAATTCCTTGTTACCTCGTGCACTGGGACTGTCAATAGCGAAGGTGATATAGTACAACATGCTATAAGGTTCTCTCCACGCAATTGTACCTGTTAATGATCCATGTTCAATTACATCTTCAAAGTCAATGCTGGCAATAAGTTTGATCATTGATGAAACCAGATCATTTCTCCTCTTTGTTGAAAAATTCAATAAACTTGGAGACCCAGCCAAGGCAATTGGACCTGATATCTGATTCATACAGCAGAGTATTGCTCCGGGAAATGTATTTTTAAGATCTGGAACTATGCTAACAATTTCTTTCTCAGCTTTTTCCTGCATGGTAATCCAATTCATTACCTCAACAATATGATCAAAAAATGAGTTTTCTATATTGACCAACAATTTTGCACTGGTTCTTGCATCTAGAAAAGTTGTCTTGGGATACATGTTTTCTAAATCTGATACAAGTTTATCATGTTCCTCTTCAGTAATGTAATCACTCATATCTATTTCTGATTCAAGATCTACTTTGTTTCCAAGGATCAATATTGGATTATCATTGAAACCAACGACTGAATAATAACGTTTTATCCATTTATCAACAGTTTCAAAGGAAGATCGATTGGTCACATCATACACTACTATTGCTGCCAATGAGCTCTTGAAATATGTGGGGTGAACAAACTCAAATTGCGCCTGGCCAGCAATATCCCAGTATTGAAGCCCTAACAATTGGCCATCAACGATGGTCTCTTTATAGCTAAAATCAGCGCCTAATGTCTGAATGTAATTAGGATTGAATTCTTCTCCTAAAAATGAGCGTCTCAGAGATGTTTTACCAACTTGTCCATCTCCCAAAAGAATAATTTTGATATTCTTTGAAATCCTACCATTAGCCATATTTTCAATCGCTCTGAATATTCATATGCTCATTTCATATTTTTATATTCTTACCGAATACAATGATATTGCATTATTTAGATTCCTATTTTTAGTTATGATAAGTGTGGAACGATTTTATTCCATCTGAAGATTTTATCAAGATTCAGGATTAGAGCTGTAGTCAGTCTCCATCACGTCATTGATGATAAGATCCATCCCAGTAATTTCAGATCCAGATAGACCAGGAATCTCCCTTAAAAGAGCGTTCCATATAACCCTCGAATCTTGTAAGAAACCAACTATATCATCCAATTTTCTCAAAGCTGTATAGGATTTTCCTTTGAAAACAAAACAAAACAGTATCTGATTTATTGGTTTAATAATTACTGTGTATTCATTATGCTTAATTCTCTGTACTGAAGAATGGGTGGAAAAAGCACTCTCAGATAATCCGTGAATTGCTGTTAGTAATCCAGAAATCAAAGCAGATTTTAATTTTGCACCCTCTCTAAATTTTTTCTCGTATATTTTCACTCCACCCTCAGCTAGAATCATGAATAATGCAGGTTGAATGATCTCTCTTTCCAAACTTTCCTCTTCTTTGACATTTATCATTACATTGAGTAATTCCTCGATATTTGCCTCTTTTATCCTATCTGATAGAGAAGCATCGATCTCTATCAATTCCTCCCATTTTGAAATTGTTCCCAACAATTCATCTTGCAAATCAGATGCCTTCATTTCAATTTTTGTAATTCCGTGAGATTTAGCAATACTATAAGCACGGTTGATGTACTGTTCAGCCTTGTTAATCTCAAGTTGTATAAGTGCTAATTGCGAATGAAGTAAATATGTTTCAGCTTGAATAGAATAGGCACTTTTCTCCATTGCCTGATCCTCCATTATTTCAATGTGATACCTTATTTCTTCTATTATTTCCTCCTCTCCTGTATCCATAAGTTCATTGAGTAGAAGTTCTATCAAGGCGAGATTGGCCAAGATATAGTACTCAAAATCATGTATTTTGTCTTTACTTATCCCTGTCAGTATTTCCTGAGCTTTCGCTTTTGAAATAGTCCGTTTGCTGGTCTTCAATATAAGTGCCCTAGCAATATTGGTTCTTATGTCTACAAGCTTACTATCCGTTTTTTCATTAATTTTTTCTAATTCTTGTTGATATTTATTAGCATCGGAATAACGTTCCATCTCAATATACACCCTCACAAGATTGAAGAGACTATCAGATATCTCGTAAGAATTTTCACTGATTCGATCAATTAATAGAGCCTTCTGAAAATGTTGCATGGCTTGATTGTACTCTCCCTTCATAAAATGGATCAAACCTATATTTGAGAGGGGGGCAGCCAGTGAGGAATTTCTGTTGTCCTCTTTGTACACATCGTAGGCCTTGTTGTAAAATGCAAGTGCAGTTTCAAGATCTCCTTTTATTCGATAAATCTCTCCAAGATTATTATAACCCGTACCCAAACGGGCAGTATATCCTATTTCATTGAGTAACTCTATCGAATTTATCTGATTTATTATTCCTTTGTCCAGATGTCCCTGCATCGTATCAATCAGGCCTAGATAGGAGTAAACAATTGCCAGATCTGCTTTATTTCCTATTTTTGTGTATATGTCCCTTGCCGTCTCACAGGAATAAATGGCTTCTGGCAGATTTCTCAATTTGTAGTGATGTCTACCCAATTGCCTGTGGATATGACCGAGATTATCTAAATTTATCTTATCATTTGGATCTTCCAATAATTTTTCATGAATTAACTTTTGAATAGTTAGTATGCAATTTTCAAATTCTATAGTTTGATCTAATCGATCCATATTATTTGAACGTAGTAACAGAGACTCCATGTAGTGGGAAAATAAACGAATTTTATCATCTTCTGTCAAAGTATCAAAAAATTCGATCGTATTCTCTGTCAACAATTGAGATGCAACATAATCTCCCTTGTGATATGTTATTGAGGATTGAAGGTTCATATATTCTAATTTACCATCAATGCTATCCGGAGCTTTCAATTTTCTGAAATATTCTTCTGCCTTGCTAATCTCATACCGTCTAACTAAATCTCTTGTTGCCTCAAGATATTCATAGTTATCCATAACTTTTCTATTTTCCCTTTTAAATAATTTAATTTGAAGTTATAAATTTTCTCTAAAAAAATTAAATTGATAGTGATATATTCAAAAATAATATTCTATTTATATTAATGGGCTAAACATTAACTCTTAGATCAACTGATTTGTTGTACTTCGATTTCCAGACCATCGGGTACGCTGATTGTTTCTCTATACTGTACAACTCCCTTTACAACCACTCCGGGCCCAAGTAGTACATTATCAGCAATGATATCTCCTTCAACCTCGGTATGGGATACATCAACAGTTTTACCCTCGATATTACCATTAACACGGAAAATGCCAGGATTTCCAAAAGAGCCCATATTGAATACTGGGACAAATTTTTTAATTACCTTGGTTAGTATGTCTCCTAGTTCAGGTATGCTATCAATCCCTTCAGTACCTCTAATGGTTTCTTCAGGATCGTCCATAACCATTTTCTCTCGATATTTCTTTGATATCTCGATTAAATTTCCGGATAAGTTTCCACCAACACTACCAAATCCTGAGCAATAAAATTCATCAGATAAGATATCAGTTTCAACTGTGATACCTCCAGAGATTTTGACTAGCCCTTTGGATTTTAATGAATTTGCATGAATCTTCCCTGAAATTAATGCAGATTTACCAACTATTATATCACTTGGGGTATTAATTTTTCCAGATAGTTTCATATCCTCAGTGAAGTACATATTTCCAGTACTACTGGATTTACCTGAAATTGCGGTATAGCCTCCAAATTTTCCCTCTCCTTGAACAGTCAACTTACCAGATATCTTGGTGGTTTCCAATACAGTAAGATCACCATTGATAGTAACCGATCCGGATACTTTCATTTCTGGACACTTTAAAGGTCCATCAACCGATAGTTTTCCAGATACTTTCACTGATTCATTGGTCTCTTCGCCCTTTACACTGTGAGATCCAGTGAATTTCCATCCTTTCTGTTTTCCATGTGGATGATGATGTCCTCCAACATTGCTTGATAGGAGATCATAATTATCAAATTTGCTCATTAAGTCATCGTATTCTTCCTGGCTTATTTCACCAGACTCTAATTTTTGACGAAGTTTTTCTTCGAGTGAAGTCATTAATACAATATATGTCTCGGTTGTATATAAGCTACCTCAAAGTTGTGAGATAATGCATAAATGCAAAGCTACAGGGTTGTAAAAATTATTACATACTTTAACCTCTCGGTGTAATGTTATTTTGTCATTAATCCACTGCGAAAATTGGATTTACTAAGCATATTCGATGCTCTAATTATTTAGCTTATTAGCGATTTCCTCATAGAATTTGATACATTCAGGATTTCTCATGGAACCTTTGTTGCTAATTGATCGTCCATGAATAATATTGGTGATTGAACTCTCAATTTTCTTCCCAGAGAAGGTATACGGAATGTCGGGAGCATCAATTATTATTGAGGGAACATGTCTCGGAGATGCTTTTGTGTGTAAATCCAACTTTATTTTATCGACCAAATCATCAGATAGCTCAAATCCATCATTTAATTTGACGAATAGGATTATTCTCTGATCATTGTCCCACTGTTGTCCGATAGCCAGACTGTCAGCCACCTCTTTGAATTCTTCCACAATACCGTAAATCTCACTGGTACCAATCCTTACTCCGGAGGGTTTCAGAACAGAATCGGATCTACCATGAAATTTCAATCCACCTGTCTTACTGAATATCTCAATATAATCTCCGTGTCTCCAGACATTCTTCTCGAAATAATTGAAGTAGGCACTAGTATATCTCTCATTGTCGGGATCCCCCCAGAAATAAAGAGGCATTGATGGAGTTGGGAGTTCACACACAAGTTCTCCCTGTTCATCAAATACTGGAGATCCTGCATTGTTGTAGG
>DAOUUM010000310.1 GCA_030668165.1 Candidatus Heimdallarchaeota archaeon | reverse complement strand
AGATGGCAGATAATGGTGAAGGATTGATGGAGGTAAATCTCAAACTTATAGAACTGTCCTATTTTAATTTAAATAGCCTTCAATCGTCAATAGCAGCTGGTGCCTCGATCTCCCCATCAGATTTGATGATCAGGTTAGAGGATATAAATTTAACCGATCAAAGAGTGAGACCATTAATGGATGAAACTGCAAAAATGATTTATGGATCTCAATCTGCAAATACAGCTCAACTTGAGTATTTTACCTTTATTAATGAAAATTTTGAAGAATGGAAGAAATTTGTATCTACTAAATTCCATCTTTTCCTGTATTCCTCCTCTATTGACAAATTTGAATTACATGGATTGCTGAAATCTATGAATTACACCGATCCAGAAAAAAATAAAATTGCAGTGGATATTGTATATTCTTTGATCAGAAGATTAAGACCTCAAAAAGGTCAATCATTTTTTAATTTTATAGAAATTATCAATACACTTAGAAAAACACGAATTAAAGGTAGCCTTTTGAGTAGAATACAAAAGAATAATTCTGTTGGAAGTATTTTTAATAGAGTAAATCAAACATTTCCTGAAGGCTCAAAAATGTCGTTGATAGAGGTTACCAACTTTATCGCTCTATTGGCATTTCCATATATCCTAAGCGAGCACAATGTTGAGACTGTGAGTCTGAATTATGAAACCCTTATTGAAGATATCTTCAAAGAGATGGAATTTGAAACGATAATAAAAACCATGAAAACAATAGGTGACGAACTCTTAATCTGTTTAATATATTCTGCCCCAATATTAAGGGCATTTGGAGCTGATTAAATGAAAGTACAAATAGATAAACATCTTTATTTTAAACCTCAAATTACGTCTGCTAAGGAAGGAAATAGGATCAGAGATCTACAGAATAATCTAATGTTGATCATACCAAAATCATTGAAATCAAATTTGAAAGAGGTGTTAATTGATTTCACCAAATTATACGATGTTCCTTATGTGATCGTTGATGGTAAGGATGACGTTAAGAAATTCGTACAGATTCGTGATGCTCATAGGAATTATGAACCGAGGGGAATGCTAATCATTGGGACTATTAACCATCTTGAGGGCAGACATTACAACACGGTATTTGGAAATCACTATGGAGATAATGTATTCCAAGATCCAGAGAATTCGGGAATATTCACAGTTCCCGTCGGTAGAGTGAGTGGAGATATCAATACTATACTTCATCACGTACTGATGGTGACTGGTGATTCAGACAAAGCTTTAGTATTTCTACCTCAAAACAGTAGTGATAATGAATTAGCTTTGGAAGGAATTCAAAAATTAGGCCTAGATTCAACAGTTATAAATCAGTATGATCACAAGAATCATGAATCATTGTTACAGGATGCAGAAATTATTTTTCAATTTTCAAATAGTGGTTCAGATCAGGATGTAATACATGGTAACTTATCTGGCTGGAGTTCTAAAAGGAATCAAATCTTATATGCGAATGATTTGTTAAGGATTAAATTTAATAACTATCCCCTGATATTTAGTCAAGCGTGTAATACTGGTAATTTTGGCACTTTAGCCCAACAATTTCTACATTCAAGAGCCTGTTATTTTGGAAGTAGCAGTCCTACGTACTCCTTTATGGGTAATGTAAATTTTTCTGATTGGCAGAATAATGTCAATTCTGATGGCTGGAAAATTGGATTTCTGGACCTACTTGATGAGAAAAAGAATATTGGGGATATTAAAATTGAGATCGAAAATCAATTTATGAAGCGATTGAATATTGAAGAATCTAAACTCCTGCAATCCTTTTTATCCAATCAAACACATAAGTTAAGCAATTTTCTTAAGGTAATGACAGTGGTTCAGTACCAATTCTTTGGGAACCCCTTAAGGTTTTCAACAGTTGGAATGAAACCAGATTTCGATTTAGTGGAGGTAAATTAAATGACTGAGGAAAATATATCCGAATTAAGGAATTCTAAAATAACTAAGCATTATCACTCAAAACTAACCAAACAGGGTTTACTCATTTTTAGTACATTGCTCATTATTTACATCATTGCAATAGTCTCGATCTTACTTTACAGATATAGTAATCATTCCTTTTTAGCTTGGCTACAATTTATAATGATTGCACTAGTTGCAGTAACATCCCAACTTGCGGTTGCTAAATATCGGGAAATAATCAATGGGGAGATATATCCAACTGAAGAGCATATGTATTATCCCTTTGATGAAAGCATGGATGGATTACTCTCAGATAAAAGATATGAACGAGCAAAACATAATTCAAAACTGGCTTACTGTGATCCAACCTATATTAGCAGAATTAGTAATGTATGGACAAAAATTGATCGACTCCCTCAACAAATAAGATGGTTGCAGTTTTATTCTGATAAAGGTCATCTAATATCTATGAAAATTGCCATTTTGCCAATTTCATTATCAGCATGGAAAGAAGGTTCAATAGTGCTAAGAGTTTTCGTGGAAAATCCTAAAAAGAAATCTAATCTTGTCAAAGTTACTGGGTATACACAAGCTCCCAACCAACACCTAATCCGGCAGTTACCAAAAACCCTTTTTGAGATCAAAACCTCAAGTCATAGCCTGGCGTATAAGGATTTCTCATTCCCCAACCCGTTTCTAGTAACAGGCCAAATTTGGGAATTTTATGTGACATGTACATGGACAACTGATATCAAAAGAGATGGGAAAAAAATTGGTGTCCAATACCACGGAAGACTAGTTACACGTCTTCGTTTACTCCCAACCACACCAAAAATAAACCCTAATGCTCAGGAATCAATCATTAATATGAAACTTCAAAATAATCCATTTGTCAGCCCACATGGACTAAAAGAGGTATTATTATTTTCAACAACTCATGGAAGGATACTATCGAAAATTGGATACAACTGGCATAAAAAATTCGAAATCCCATTCTTAATCTTGATCTACTTGTGTAATGCCATTATGATATATCTTTCAATATATATTTGGTCCTCAACTGGACACAATTTGCTTCTATTATTAATAGGATATTTAGTAATTGCTTTCACCACGTTTGATATTTTATCCTTCAAGGAGGCAAAGAATACGAAGAAATTGCATTCAATTGGTTTAATAAAAAATATCAACTATGTATCCCTTAATGATCTGGTACTAGATCAGAATACAGATCCTGAATGGTTTAAATTTACTTCAGTAATTGAAAAAATCCGAGATTTATCTTTTCCAGTTGATTATTGTATTTCATTCGATAATATGCCTAAGTTCAAAGAATTATTTGATAGGGAAATTAACAAAATGTATGGTTATAAACAATTTCAGTATAGGAAAAGTCAAATTAACCTATCACCATTACACATAGTACCTGCTTTTGAACCAGAATTCGCAACCCAAAAAATCAAATTTGATTTTAAATTTCCAGACAGAAAGATACCATTCTTGAGGATGAATGATGAAGTAAAATTTAAACAAATGCTAAATCATTCTAACCAAAATTGCAGCAATTGCGGATCGGAATTGCTTAAAGAGATAGCTTACTGTCAAATCTGTGGTGATCCAATTATAATGATAAAGTAGATTCAGTCTGAGATGCAGTTTATCAATTCAGGAATGTATATTCTGAAATGTAGCATCCCATTTTAATTAACTATTAAGTGAGATTAGATCTTCCTGCATTGAGCAATATAACCTCATTTATTCCTTGTCAATAACATCTTTGGCCTTCTCCGCGTATTCTATCAGTTTTACCGCTTTTGCCTTGGGATCACCTGGACATTCAAGTATTATTTTACCAGCTTTCTTTGATGATTCTCCAAAGTCGTCTTCAATGTCAGTCATAACTGAATACTATGTATCGAGACTTATAAAGTATCTGCTTTTGTCATATCTCATTTAATAGCTTCCTGAGTCCCAATTATCGGGATCTTGATTACTGATGGTATAGTGATGTCAATCGCGATGAAGCATCACTACTAATCGCGATACTGGCATCGCGATCGATACTGATATGATCAATCTACTGTAATTCCAATTTAGAGGGTCTGAAAATGTAGAGGTGCCCCAATAGTTATATCGCGATAATCTGTGTGGTAAGTGGCGATATGGATATTCGACTATCGCGATCAAATAAACCCCCCATCCCGATCGCACTAGTACAGAAATATGGATTTTGGCATTTAACCTCTT
>DAOUUM010000156.1 GCA_030668165.1 Candidatus Heimdallarchaeota archaeon | reverse complement strand
TCTCCTCACGAACCTGGAGTTCGGTAATATACAGACTTAATTCCTTTATGATTCCCTGTTCAGCACTTACAACGTAATTATCAGATAAATTGAACATGGAATAACCTGAAACTGAAGATTGCGCAAGGAAAATAACTCCTATTATTGCAAAAGAATAGAATACTTTTCGTTTTATTGAGATTCCTGCGAGGTATCTCTTATTTAAACCAGTTAGTGACACTGATTCAGTTACAGAACTATATTTCAAAAAGTTAGTGAATTTTTTTAGAAAAAATATTTCAATTTTCAATGGTATTACACCAAATAGTCTGTTCTATTGAAATTAATCATCTTTGAAAATCAAATATTAATATTACAGGGCTGCATATACAATTACAAACAATGCTAGTAAGTTATTCTAATTTGTTGAAACATCGATATTACTTGTACATTAATATATATTTTATTGCAATATTAATAAGTGAGTTGAGATTACCTCGCCTACAGATAGAAATAGGTAAGAGATATGGAATTTCAAATGGAAAGTGATCAATGGGGTGGATACATAAGCCCTGAGACCTTCGAATATTCAAAAAAACTGAAAAATAAAGATCTTGGGGAGAATACTATTGTACTCAGAAAATCCAAAGAATTTATCGAAGATATTGATAGGGATATAGTCAAAACAGAATATTTTGTTCTGATGGGAAATAAGTTCAAACAACAGAATAAAAATTGGATTAAATCATTAATGGCGGAATTTGCAATCGAATACATAGATGAGCACAAGTGCCTACCTCCAAAGACAAATATCAAAAAAACATACAAAACCAGTGTACGACTGCTATATGTGGTTGATAAATACGATTCCTTTGAGATGACAATAAAAAAGGATATGATTGGAAATAAATCACTTGATGATTATTTCAATGGACTTCAATATGTCAAATCCTCGAGCCCCAAATCAGTCAAGGGTGATGGTAAATCATGGGAGGTCAAGGGAAGTAAGGGTAAGGTCTACGTAGTCAAAAAAATTGGTGATAAATGGACCTGTACTTGTCCAAGTTTTATCTATCGTGGAGGGCAATGCAAGCATATCATAGCCAAACAAGCCGAAGTGTAGCCATTCAATAATATATAATAGATGTCTTAGGACCAAGATATATCCATTTGTTTTTTAATTACACTAATAATTGAGATATAAGATGACGGTTACCTTTCTAGATGATGAAGCAATCGCGGATATTGCCTACAAGGTCAGAGCCGGTTCTCTAAATTTATTATTCAAAGAGGCAGCAGAGGTACTTTTTAACCTGCAAACAGATATTGATCTGCTATCTGATGATCTGGTATTTGAAATTGATATACAGGCAAAATCAGCAGAGAGATTACTTCATGAACTACTGGATGAGATAATATATCTCAAGGATGCAGAACTCTTCTTTCCCAAATCCATCTCAATAGATATCACTGAGAAGGAGGGAATCTGGTATGCAAGCGGCGAATTCAAGGGATGTACATTTGATATTGAGAAACATATCCAAGGAAATGATATCAAATCCATCACATGGCATGATTTTTCCCTGACAAAAATTGGGGAAGAATGGGATTCCTATATATTAATTGATATTTGATATATTCGACTCAATTTACTATCTGTCTTATATGCAGTATAATGTACAAATCAAGCTATATTAACAAATATCTTAGCATTTAGACAATAGTATTTTGATACTATTTTAATATATCCGAGTGACTGATATACCATGCATTCAACATCATTCCGGGTCACAGTAATTACTCTATTATTATTATCGATGGCTTCAGCAAAGGTGGATTACCCCTCATCACCTTCACTATATGATCATGATACATTTCTAGATAATTTTGATGGAACAAAATTTCAATACACTTACCAGGGTGATGATGGTCTATTGCATTATGGAGAGGTAAATGCTCAGTTTGATTATATAGGTGCAACTTATGATATAACTGCTTCTATACTTAATTTTTCAATTTCAGATTATGATTTTGCAGGTCAGACAAATATATACGATGATCCCTACTCAGGAGATGTGTTTGTTGTATTTTCTGAATCATCATTTGAATCCTACACTGCATATAGTCATATCATGAGGTTCAAGGATAACCAGATGGTAAAAGAGTTCATTGTGGGTGGAGATTTCAATTTCTCATCTTCCTGGTTTCCAGTTGATGATAAATTGTATTTTGGTGTGCAAGATGGTAATAGTTACAATATTTATTACTACGACACATCCGCAGATACTATCCATAAAGTATTTGACTTGAAAGATACAATCTTTGGAAATGACACCTCGTATTACTCCTTCTCATTAAATAATCAGCTCGTGAATGATACTCTATATCTTGTTGGAACATACGTACAGCCCTCCACATGGGATGAGGAACACAGTCTTTTTGCAATCACACTTGATGGGCTTTCCACAAATTCAATATTGATTGATACTCTATCAGGAGGGTGGATCCAGGACCTATCTGAATATGAGAATGAGGTATATCTGATACGCAAAGTGGCTGGTGATACTAATATAACTATTTATTCTGATGGGAGTGTTGAATCAATCAATTCTGATCTGGAGTACTCATATCTACATATGACAAACAATACTGATCTCTTTGCAAGGGACCATTCTTCAGTATGTGAATTAACGCTTTATAATGGGTCTCTTGAGGAAAATTGGTGTGCTTCTATCCCCCCAAACGTTGAACTAAGTCATCAAATACTAGCTAGAGATGGTAAGGTTGCATTCGCAACCATTTCTGATACAGAGGCAAAATTCTATCTCATGTCAGCAACTTCAATACCTACACTATTTGACTTAATACCAACCTCAGTTATTTCATCCACAAATCCCTCATCTGATACCTCTGAAACAAGTACACAAAGTCCTGAGGTAGAGATAATCACTGAAACTGTGACTATAACGCCTACTATTGCTATGAACTATGGCTACATGGGTGTTATTTCTCTGATGATTATCGCTGTATTTTCAAGAATATTTGTTAAAAAAAGATAAATCTGAACGACAGGAAATGATATTTTGATATTTTAATTGATATCTAATAATTTTGTAATTAAATTTGATTAATCATTGATTTCAATATTATTGGATTTAGGTGAGATGGATAATAACCCAATCAAGAGCACAATACACAGTGTGACAAGAGTGGTCAACATCATTGTATCATCAAGTGAATACTGTTTCCAGTCAATTATTGCTGCGAACAACAAGTATAATCCCGAAACTATAGAACTGGTCAATGAGGCAATTGATGCCCTGATCTCAGATTTCACAGCTTTGTTTATCTGTACTGCCTGAATTGTTCTGATGGTACCTCTGGCTATCTGATGAAATGATATAGCAATCAGTACCACAATCAGGCTGGTATCGATAACGAATAAGAACACACCGACCAATGATATGGTGGAGTAGATCATCATCTCCAAAGTACCTATCGATTTTCTGTTTCTTACCAGTTGAACAGCAAATGCAGCTATTAGGTTGGCACCAGCAAGAACATAACCGAAATATACCGGGTCCACATCATACTTTTGCATCTTGGGGATATATCCCCAGAAGGCCACTCTCAAGGATACACCCAGGATAATAACCAGTCCAATAACCTGCATCACTCGTCTATCTTTCAGTTTGGTTATTGATTGCTTGAGTATTACAGAGCTCTTCTCAATCTTACCCCTATTGGGTTCCTTTGCCAGAAAGTAGATACCTGCAGATATGGCCGAACCCAAGGCACTGACATAGAATACCAGTTCCAGTGAGATCACTGCGAGATATCCACCCACAATCATCATAATGACTGCAGAGAACATCATAAACTGATTACCAGTGGCTAGCAGTTTGGTTGCCTCTTCCTCAGTTTTCAGTTCAATAGCACTATCCCAGATAAATGCATTATCTGCCCCTGAAACAGATGCTAGTCCTATAGCATATACAAATTCTGCAACCACGAAAAGTTCAAATGTGTGAGATAATGAATAGATCACTGATCCCATGGCCATTGCAACATTTGCTATTATCAATAAATTCTTTCGACTCGTTCGATCTGCAAGAATTCCACTTGGATATTCTAACAAAAGCACGAAAAGGCCGAACAATCCCTGCAGGAACAGTATATCTGCATATGACATACCTGAATCTTGCCATAACTGGTATACCCCAACTATGGTCATAGCGAGCCAGGCCACCTTCCCTGACAGGTAAGCAAATTTATTTCTTTTCCAAATCAATTTTCTCAGCTTCTGAAATCCACGGTTATGAATTCCATCACAAAAATCTTATAAACATTTCAAAAACAAAATCCATAACTCAACGTATCTAGTAATTAGCACCGGTAGGGCCAAAAGACCCGAGGCAAATTTTGATACTCATGGATTTTCTAAATCAATAACAAAATATTACTTTTATAAATATATTGATCCCAATGAATGAAGAACGGTTGATCTAGGATCTCATAACTTGTTTTTGAATAGAATTAACTATGGTGAATTATATTGGTTAAAGATCATACGTTTAGAGCTTCTCCACCGCAAGTCTTAATATGCTAGTAAAAGTCAACCCAACTAATGAGTACTGACAATGCAATTGATAATGGATTCGACCATCCGGATTCTAAAGTGAACAAAGAACTAGTCGCTCTTTACATTTCCACATTTTTACTAAGAATTGGATTTGCCGCATCACTTATTTTATTTGATTGGATTCTTGTGTGGGGAATAGAGACAGCACTGGGTCACGAGGCAGTGAATGATTTTGGTCCCATATTTTTGACCTCGTTTGCCGCAATAACATACCTGATTGCAGAGATATTACTCACCGGATATTATGGACACAGATCTGATAAAACCGGAGCTAAGCCAATTATAATGTGGGCAACGCTAGGGGCTGCATTTGTCTTATTGCTCTACAGTCCCACATCACATATCCTGATAACTACTGGCCTGGGTATGACCGGCGTGATTTTAATGGTACTCTATCTTTCATTCATTCATTTCCTACACGGAGTAGTTGCCAGTGGTAAGGTATCACCCACCTTGGGTTTCATAAATTTTCATTCTCATGATGGTAATAGAAGCCTTCGTATGGCATACTACGCCAACGCGGTATTATACGGCCGAGCAGTGGGGATGCCTCTTGGTGGAGCATTGTGGATTCTTTACAAGGTTGATGAGAATGGTATAAGTGTGGAGGAGCAGGCATCAAGAATCGCCAAAACATTCCCCATATTGTCAGTTATACTATTATTAGCAGCTGCACTGATATTCTTTGGACTGAAAAACACTCCACACAAAGATAAGGATCAGGTAACTGATTTTTCAATCAAGAAGGATATAACCTTGGCTGCAAAAGTTATGTTTGAACCCCAGAGAAAACATCTACTGGTTCCATGGGTTGCCCTGTCGGCAATAATTGGATCAGTCTCTCTATGGGGACCATCAATTGCATTTCGAGCAGGAGGTGAAGGTGAAGAGGAGAGAGCACTTAATGCGCTCATTCCTGTTATTGTAATGATTGTTGCCCTGGCACTACCAGCACCAATATGGGGCAAATTAGCTGATTCGTATAACCGGAAGAAAATCCTGAATGTTGGAATTGCAGGATTACCAGTACTGGGTATTGGTGCACTAATTGGGCATCCATTCTACAAGGATAGCATTTCGCTGAGTAATCCATATCTCCTTGGTTCAATTGTTCCAGGAATTATGATGATATCTGCGCTCGTTCCTGTGCTTATGTCTTATCTGGGTGATACCGCAGAGAAAGACGTGCATGACGATGGTCGTGTCATGAGTGGTTATCATTTCATAGTCGCCTTTGGAGGGATTGTTGGAATACTTGTGGGTGGATTGATGATCGGATTATTTGCTTTACTCGAGGATATATTCCATTTCTTTGGTGACCGGAATACTGCTCTTTTAGTGGGCTTCCTGTTGTTCGAGGTAATTCTACTAATTCTTGTAATCAATGTGATATTACGCATGCCAAAAGATCTAGATGGAGGAGGTAAATAATAAACGACCTGTGAATTACCTATAAGCTCAACCAAGAAATAGAATCAGTACTGATTGAAGCAGGAAAAGTTAATGAATCCACCCATCAAAAATATTATGAAGATTACCAGATTGAAAACAAATAATTAATAAAAATGTCAGTTAATACTTGATCGAAGATTTTGTTGGATTAATGAGGATAATAAAAATGGATATAGTAGGAAAATATGCCAATGTGAATGGAACACGATTGTATTATGAGATTGTTGGTTCAGGTCAATCTTTAGTACTCATCCACGGATTTAGCTTAGATTGTCGTCAATGGAAGGATCAATTAGAATTCTTTTCAAAATATTTTAAAGTAATTGCTTATGATTTGCGTGGATTTGGAAGTCTGCTGCTCTTGAAGGATTTGATTCGGATGATCCTGATACAAAAGAGTTGTTCGCTCAGATTAGTAAAGTTTGGATAACCGGTGAAAATTCAGGTGTAGAAGCTGCAAAAAAGCTTTAGTATGATTTCAAACCCATGGAGTTAGCTCTAAACAATCCAGCAGTGGCTTTTCCTTTGAGGAAGATGATAGATGATTATTCTGGATGGCATTGGATCAATAACGACATGTATCAACCATTGGATCCTCCTGCAAATAAGCAATTATCCAGAATAAAATCACCAGTTTTGCTTTTAATAGGCGGACTTAATCAATCGATCTATTATCTGGTGTCCGATTATATGATTATGAATATTCCCAATTGCAAGAGAGAATTTATTATTAATACCGCTCACATGTCAAATATGGAGGATCCTGAACAATTTAATTCTAAATTGCTTAACTTTCTTCAAGAAGTCAATAATTCATAGAACTGATTTCAGTGAGACCCATGTTTTGAACCAAATACCAAATCAAGAAATAGATATTTAATACCGATTATATTCTAAATATTTTTGATGATAGAAATTTAAGTTGAATGAGAGATTATGTCAGAACATAAAGTAC
>DAOUUM010000215.1 GCA_030668165.1 Candidatus Heimdallarchaeota archaeon | reverse complement strand
TTTTGAATTGATTGAAATTTAAATTATCGTCCAGTACACCTGGCATGGTTCCATAACATGTAATGATAATATGATTATAAAATTACCCTAGAACGGTTAAATAAACCTCTCATTTTGAAATTTAGTTTTTAAGAAATTGTAATGTTATTACTTGTACTTGTTAATCTATTGGAGACTGCAAGAAGTAGAAGAACTGCCACAAATATTATTCCAGAAGCTATCCAGAATATATAGACAAGACTATCTGCCCTGGATGATGTGGTCTCAAATATCTCAAGAATGGGAGATAATAGGAGTGAGCTCAGTGTTCTGCCTCCCGCTATATAAACGCCCAGGACTCCCATAACCAGTCCTCGATTACTGGCAGATACATTATCATTTGCTGCACCTGTGGATGCAATAAAGCAGGTGAATACTGCAGACATGGCAACTGTGTAGACAATGAACAGTTGAAGTAAAGATGTGGTCAGAGGTAATATCGCGATCATTGACGCTGTCAAGGCCATGGCAATCAGTATGGGCCACTTATAACCCCATCTGTCATAAATTCCACCAAAATATCTCCTGAAAAATAGTTGTATAGAGGTTGATATGAGCAGAGTGGTTGCTACCACACTATCATCATAGCCCAGGGTCTCCACAACCAAAAGGGGAAAGAAGGCTGTGACAAAGAACTCAGTGAACGTAACCAGGGTCTCTAGGGAGAAGATAAAACCAAGGGGTTTTGTCATGGTCAGTCTCCTGAAGGATCCCATGATGTTGAAAAATGAGGAATTCATCACCCTCAGAATAGCTCTTTTAGAATCCAACTGAATTCTCTCACTTGAGTCAAGAACCTCTGAAAGCAGAAATATTGCCAGAACAACACCGATTATGCCTATGAGAAAGGTCAGCCCAAATAATTCCTGCAAGGTGACCAGATCATCAGCAAGCAGATATCTTGCAGCCAGTGCTCCCAGGATAATTCCAATGTCCTGTCCCTGAAAAATGATACCATTGATCTTTCCGTAATTATTGCCAGAACCTATTTTAGCTGAGACATCACCTATATAGGCAAAGACAGATGGCCAGTGAGCACTCATAGACACACCCAGGACCAGGGTGGCAATAAGGGCAATAATCCAGTTATCTGCAAGGTACAACAATCCAAGAGACAGAGTGTAACCAATCATTCCTATGATAATCATTGGTTTCCGTCCCACATACTGAGATATCTCGGATAAGGGCACTCTCAAAAATATCTGGATAAAATTTCTTGATGTGAATACAATACCTATTATCAGTGCAGAGGCTGCCAGATTGTTAAGATGCACTCCTATGAAGGTTCCAAACATCACAAGGGTGAATACTGCGAATAATTGAGTTATGGTGATTGTTAAAATTTCTTTCTTCAGGTATAAACTCAATCGGCTTCAATTTAGGTGTTAATATGGAGTATTTAGCATTTCTTGAATTGGATAATTGAGAATGTCGAAAAATACAATTTGAGAAAAATGATCAATAGTTTGCAAGGGTCATTTATTGCATGTTATACTAATTAAACGAGTATTTCCTCATCTATGCTGTGAGATGAGGAGACCCCATCAAAAACAGCCTCAGCAACAAAACAGATGGTTCCTGATATCTTGATCGGGGTATTGAATGCATCATAAGATGCTGAGAAGTCTGTCATGACACTTGTCTCCGGTGTTATGGTAGAATTGATGTTGATAGTCTCGTTTATCTCTGAGATATTAAAACTGTCCACCCTCACAATTCCTAGAATATGCTCTCCAAAAAATAATATGAGATCAAATTCCCTTGCGGTGCATTCTGTTCCTGCAGGATTGTACAGCTCAAAACTGATGTCAAGTCCCAATTTATCTCCCTGCAGATCAATCCCAATAACCGTGCTGATCTCAATCTCATTCATCTGACGGCCAATCTTGGCAACTTCAGTTATCTGTACTCCAATAATCACTGAGAATATCAGACCACTGATAAGAAGCATAGCAATGAAAATGAATATCTTGCCACTGCTCATTGTGTCAAATCAAGATTTAAGTGCCTTAAGCGTATTGATTGATAGTTCCTCAGCAATTATCTTTGGAATACGAATTGCCAATTTTTAAAAAACATGATACTATTATTTGCACTATTGGAAGAATAGCTATTAATTAGTTAATATACTTGGTAAGTACTAACTAGCAAGGAGAATACGAGACTCTAATGGCAATTATCACCTCAATTTTTGAATTTTTTTTCATCGGTCTTTACATGGTATTTTTCATCAACTATGTAAAAAATCGAGAATATCTAAAACTGATAAATTTTATCTCCGCCTCGGCATTTGGTATCACCCTTGAATATCTCTCCATTTATATTTTTGATAATTATCACTACTCGGAGAATTTTATCATACAGCTGGGTAATGCACCCAATAATGTCCCAATTGTGATTGGACTTTGCTGGGGGATGATCATAGTATCATCCATGAGAATTTCAGATACCTTTGGGATCAGGAAGAGATACAGACCATTTATGGATACACTCCAGGCAATGCTGATAGATTTTACCATGGATGTAACAGCAATCAGGATCGAGGGTGGATTCTGGGACTGGGGAATTCCACAATACACTGAGATTAATTCTTCAAGCTATTTTGGTGTTCCATGGGGAAACTATCTGGGATGGTTTTTGATCGTCCTGACCTTCAGTTTCACTATTAGATTGAATCATCACCTGTGGAATGATAAGATAAATACCAAGGTGATAATCTATAATATCTTGGCACCCTTATTCTCCTATCTGCCCCTGTATCTTGGTCTGGAGGGTACAAAACAGTCATATCTCTTCCTTCTCAGGTCTGGAGTCAATTTTCCCTGGTACACCTTCAGTATTGTTGCGACACTACATTTGATAGCCCTCATAGTTGTGATCAGAGCAATCAGATCGAGTATCAATATTGATCCTGATAGCAATACCAGACTGGCTGTAATATTACAAACCAGCTTTCATGTATTCTATCTGACAGCATTCATATATCTGGGACTTCTCTCCTCAATTCCCCTGGCAGGATTAATTGCAGGAATCCTGTTTGTCATAAATCTAGTTATCCATTACCAGCTTCATAGATTGGGTAAATGATTTTAGATTATTTTTCAATATTTTACAGTTTGAATACCTGATCAATTACCAGAAATGGCATAACCAGAAGCGGAGCATATAACCCCAAGGTTTTTGATTTCCTGGCTATCCCATAAGTCACTGCCCTGACGGTTACAGACAGGGTATAGATGAAATATGCGATAAATATCGCAAGTCCAATCCTGCCTATGAGACCAGTATCCATCAGAATCAATCCAGCGAGAATTATCACCACAATCTGTAATAATACACCTGTGTTCCTGGCAGTTTTGACGCCATATCTCACCGCAAGTGTCAAAATTCCATGTTTACGGTCCCCCTCCACATCCATTACCCCTTTTATCACCTCCCGCGATAGCGAGATACAAAACGATATCATTCCAAAAAAGAGGGGAACCCTTGTGAAGTAACCGTTGACAAATAGATCTGCATAGATGAACATGGACCATGACATGTATGCAACAATTATATTCCCCAGAAGGCCACTTTTCTTGAGTTTGAAATTGTAGAGATCCGACAGAATCACATGTGATAAACCCCATAGCCAGTTGAGCCTTAGTTCAGTGTATCCACTGATATCAATCAGTATAAAAAATAACATCCCGATCGCAAGCAGAACTGCGGCATAGATCTTGGCATTTCTTACTGACATGACACCGGAAGGAAGTGCTCTTGTGGGGGCATTGATTCTATCTATCTCAATATCTATGATATCATTTACAACCATGGCATGGGCAGACACGAAACATCCTGCAAATATCAGATAGACATATCCCAGAACTGGAAAATTCTGATCCAGGGAACCTGCAACAATGAAACTCATAATTAATCCAAAACCCAGTACAAGATCATTTACAGGTCGAGTAATGGATAGATATGCCCTCATTAAGTACGAATTAATCATCTCTAATTAAATAATTATCTGTTGTGGGTATTCTAAGTAGAGAATTATATTATTATTAACATTCATTCCCTGTACTTCTATTATTTCTCATTCTTAAAATAATCCGGGTAATTCTTACTAAGACAGTAATCACAGATGGAATGAGTTTTATATATAATATTATTTGTATCTTTAAGAAATAGTTGGGAAGGGATCCACCGATCTTTATCTTTGATTCGATGACAGTAAGAACAAATAATAATAACCTCCATATCTTTGATACGATCCTTTATATCTCCAATTTTACTTACACCATCTTCAAGATCATATATTATCGAGAATAAATACATCTTACCTTTGACCACTATTGGGCCAGAATACACCTCTACATCCCTAATCTTACCATTTTTTAATTTATGTTTAAATAAAAAGTAATTCTTTTGCATTGTTTTTGCAGCATGCATTTCCAGCTCAACTTCTTTAGAGGATAATTGGTTAATAGTTTGGATCTTCATCGAGAAGAGTTCCCTCTTGGAATAGCCATAAAACTCTAGAGCCTTATCATTTGCATCAACTATATTCCCCGTCATGGGATCGATAAGCATGGCTATGGTATTAATCTCATCGAAATCATTGAAATTTAAATTCTTGTCAAAGACATGATGTGGCATTTGCTATACTAAAGTCTTGTAAATGCAATTTTAAGTTTATACTATTGTATTTTCAAGAAATCTACTTTTTTCACATTTTTTAATCTTGAATGCATATTGCATGTTTATCATGTATCAGCACTTGAAAATAACAATTTTCAATAAATTTTGGCATCTATTTCGTTCTAATTTTTGACTAAATAAATATGTATCCCAGCATCGTAAAACTACCCAGAGCCAGTATTACCAGAATAATAAATCCAAACAACTCCCAAGGTTTCATATCAAATATGGGATCATCATTGAGGAAGAATATACCCTCTCCCTTGATAATCAACGCGGTACCGAATGCTGTATTTCCCATATATTCCAACCAGAAGGTCGAATTTTCAAGTGGAGAAGTCAATATATCTGTCTCTGTGAGGAATAGCAGGGCAAGACTTGCAAATAGTAAGAAACCACAGATGTAGTAGATCAAATTCCTGATTTTCTTACGGATAGTCTTGGGTATCTTGGGATCGGATTTGGTGAACTGGAAGATCACAAAAATTGAGAGAAGCAGATAGAATAGTCCAGCAGCAACCAGGTGTATATTCGCAGTCATATCACGGGTTGTACCCGAAGGAGCTGTTGGAAACAGCGCAACTATTATGGCAAGTAATCCACCAAAACCACTTAAGAGTCGATCGAATAAACTGTAGCCCTCATAGGTTATCATAAACATACCCATGGTGAATAAAATACCCACAAAGACATCACGCATTGCTGAATGATAATAATTACTAATTGAACCCAGTATGTCTTTTACACCATAGATCCATCTATTACCCAGGTATAAGACGGTGGGTAAACCAACTCCCAACCCTCCAATAAGGAGTTTTAATTTCTTCTGTGCAATAACACTTGAAGTTTCATTATCCATAAACACTGAGTGTTGGTGGGTATTTAAACAATTACTGTGGGGATTTTTTTTCGGTTCAATA
>DAOUUM010000058.1 GCA_030668165.1 Candidatus Heimdallarchaeota archaeon | reverse complement strand
TCGTTGTCTGTGATGAGCCCACACCTGGATTGGATCCCCAGTCCAGAGCTCTTGTATGGAAATTCATTCAGGATCTAACTCATACGAAAGGTAAGACTGTTATTCTTACAACCCATTTCATGGACGAGGCTGATGAGCTATCCGACGAGATTGCAATTATTGATGATGGGAAGATACTGGTTACTGATACTCCTGAGAACCTGAAAAATTCAATAGGTGAGGGGGATCTCATTGAGATACATCTGAATGATGATAGTTTGGTGGATGATGCAGTTAAACATCTGGAGGATCATAAAGGTCTGTTGGGGGTCAAGCGATTGAATGGTACAATACAGATCAGGGTACTCAATGCCCCATCCAAATTGGCAGCAATTCTCAATAGTATAGAAATTATTGAGGGTCTTGAGGTTGAGGATATGAAGATTAGGAAAACCTCGCTGGAAGATGTATTTCTTCACTTAACGGGTCGAAGATTGCGGGAGTGATTACATTGCTATTAGATGTAATTATTAAAAATTTCAGGGAATTAATCCGTCATAAGATAACCTTCGGTCTAATAATAGTCTTTCCCATCTTTTTCCTATTTATATTCAGCCTTGCTTTTTCAGGTGCTGATCTCGCAAGTACCAGTACCTATAATATCGCAATAATCAATCTTGATGAGGGTGTACCTGACAGTATGGCTGTGCCTCAACTACCCCAGAATTGGATAGATGATGGAGTGGGTGAGAATCTATCTGCAATAATATTCGATTTGCAATATAATGGATCAGACAGTGAATATATCTTCAATGAGGTCAGTGTTGATCAATCACAGATAAATGAAAGTTTGGCTGATAACGAGGTATCTTTAGTTCTTATTATCCCTGAGAATTTTTCACGTGTTGTTCTGAATAGAATCAATAATGGAGCTGGTTTAATAATAACCAGATTCCCCAGCAATATTAATGAAACATTTACCATTATTGGTGATGAGAGGGATTATGGGTTTATAGTATCAGAATCAATAATAAAATCCATAATTACTGGATTTTTGGATAGTGTAGAGGATGGAGACAATTTTAGTACAGGGCAGGTTTTTGTAAATCAGGATACTGTGCTTCCAGATACCGACTTAAACGTATTTGATTTCATTGCTGCTGGATTATTCTCCTTTGCAACGATCCTCAGTGCAGCCGTGTTTGTCTCATTTCTTATCAGTGATGAGGAAACTGGATCAATGAACAGAGTAAAACTGTCTCTGATCAAGCCGTGGACCTATATGATGTCCTATACCATAGTGATAGTGCTGTTATCTGTAATACAGACAATCACTCTGTTTATAACCGCATACTATGTGTTTGATTTTAATCCTGCAGGATCCTTTGTCAGTGCTTTTGTTGTGATGATGATTTTAACCATGGCCATTTTGGGTTTGTCATTCTCAGCCGCAGCATTATTCAATACCAGTGATACCGCTGGATCCATAATTGGGACATCAAGTTCTATTATTGGATTTGCCTCTGGCACTTTCTTTGCCATGCCAAAAATTGTGATTATCAAAAATGCACTCCCATTCACCAGTGGCAGTCCAGATTTCCTTCTCTGGGATATTTTGCCCTGGACACATGCTGTCAATGCCATGCGTGCAATATTGCTATTTGATCAGTCACTAGCAGATGTAGGTGGGGATATCCTGCTTCTTTTCATCATGGGTCTTGTTTGGATGATTTTGGGATTGTATGCCTATTCAAAGAAAAGATTCAAAATCGAGGGAGGTAACTAAATGATAGGACCCACACTATTAAAGAATCTGAGACAATTATTCAGGAATAGAGGAAGAATTGCTGTTATTATCATAAGTCCAATCATTTTCATGGGTTTCTTCGGATTTATCTTCAATAGTGACGGTGGCGAAGTCTCCATTACAATTGGTTATGTGAATCTTGATGAGGGATATGAATCTGATTACTATCAGTACTTACCAGATAATTTCAACCTGACGAAGAACCCTGAAAATATGGGGAGTTTATTCTTTGATATTTATGAAAATAAAACAACACAACTCAGTGATGCATTTGAGGACAGTTTGTATGTTCTGGAAATCCAATCTTTCTCCAATAGAGAAGATATGATCTCATCAATTGAAAAACAATCTCTTATCGTTGGTGTTATCATACCCGAAAATTTTACTGAGATGATTCTGGCAACTTACAACACTCAGTACAACAATGCAAATGGAATGTATCTTGATTTGCCGAGATCTGGTGGCAATACAACTGTCACCATTCTGGGTGATCAGAGTATAAGCGAGTACCAAAACGCATATTCACTGTTTGTCGATGCTCTCGATAGCTTTACTGATCAGATATATGGTCTGGGTGTATTTGCTGATCAGGAATTAGTTGGGGGTAATGCATTCTTTGATTTTCGGAGTGCAGGCGTTGATATAAGCAATTTTCAGTATATGCTGTCCGGTTTAATTGTCTTTGTAATAATAATGAATATGACAAATGTAGCGTCCGTTCTAGCCGAAGAACGCGAGATTGGCACGATTAATCGTTTCAAAATGTCAACTATTCCATCATCTCATATATTTATTGCAACTACCCTCACCCAACTTATAGTTGGAACCATCCAACTAGCTATTGCTGCTGTTATTATTGAGATGTGGGGGGTACATCTGACCCTTGCGGCCTGGTTGAGAGTCTTTCTGGTTCTACAGATCACGAATATTAACATCACCGGACTTGGTATGGTAGTAGCAGCATTTGCAAGATCAAAACAGGAGGCAACCACGGTAACCAGTATATTTTCTGCGCCCCTTGGTTTTCTATCAGGTGCGTTTTTACCGGTGCCAGATGTATGGGTGATCAAAGCCTGGAATATCCAGGCATGGGACATCATTCCATCATATCATTCAGTGCAATCAGTACAGGCAATATTCATTGATAATGCAGTTCTGGCTGATCTGCTTAGACCATTATTGTTGCTGTCCATATTCTCAGTTGTTTGGTTCCTAATTGGTTTAGTTGTTTATCGTAGAAGAGTGATAAAATCAGATACTTGAGGAAGCCTACTATCTATGAAACTTATACAATAATTTAATAGTAATAATTTCCGATCTTAATTAAGAATAATGTCCAAGAATTTTACCAGATCTGATATATTAAGAATTTACACAGATGGTGCTTCACGTGGTAATCCAGGAAGGGCCGCCCTTGCATTTATATTTATAAGAAATGACGAGTCGCATCCATTTTATTCGTTTTCCGAGTACATAGGTAGAACCACCAATAATGTGGCAGAGTACAAGGCCATAATTTCTGCATTACAAGAAGCTAAAATAATTACTTCTGGAGAAGTACAAGTTTTCACCGATAGTCAGCTTATTGTCCGACAGGTAAAGAGGCAATACAAGGTAAAAGCAACCCATTTACGTCCATTATTGGAAAAAATTGATCAGCTGATGAAATTATTTGAGAAGGTAGAGTTCACTCATCTACCCAGAAAAGATAAGTTCATTGCAATGTCAGATGCCCTGTGTAATGAGAAATTGGATGAAAATTCCTAGATCGGAGAAATAAGATTATCACATAACCTTAGTATTTATCACTATGGCTGAAAAATCTACTAAAATTGTTGCCGAGATTATTTGCTCCCCAATAGCTATGGGGATATCAGTATCCAAATATGTTAAAATTGCAGTTAAGGCAATAGAGGCATACCCTGATATCAGAGTTATGCATCATCCAATGGGCACTGTCATCGAAACTGATACAATGGATCAGGTTATGGAAGTAACTAAACTTGCCCATGAAGCACTTTTTGATGCCGGTCTGCACAGAGTGGTGACCCAACTCCGAATTGATGATAGACGTGATAAACCAAGATCAATGGAGGACAAAGTCAGGGCTATAGAGTAATATTGGCTAATTTCAGTTCTCCAGATTTGCATCATCTCAAAAGATCAGTAAACCGATTTGTCTTCATCAAGTAGCCAAGCAATAAATTAACTAGCAATCTAAAAAAATCACTTTTGATATTTAAGAAATTGCTAAAATTAGCTCATCTTACATAAATCAAATATATTTAGAATATACTGCAATTCAATGACTTCAGATGGATTTGTTCATCCTTCAATGAGGATAAAATCAACCTATTCTAACCTGTTGGAAGGTAAGCGTATTGGACTTGGCATAACAGCAAGTGTGGCTGCATTTTTATCACCTGAAATTGCCAGAAAACTGATCCGCCATGGTGCAGAAGTAATTCCTATTATGACTGAGAACTCGTTGACCATGGTTGGAAAGGATTTAATGTGGTGGGCAACTGGAGTAGAACCGATAATTCATGTGACAGGTAACCTTGAGCATATCTCGATGGCAGGTGTAATGAATAAACCACTCGATTTGATGATCATTGCTCCATGCACAACCAATACTCTGGCAAAAATTTCCAGTGGTATTGCAGATACATCAGTTACCTTAATCACCAGCTCATTGAGTGGAAAGGGTATCCCAATTCTATTATTAGCCGTGGCTCATCAGGATCTTATCGACTCACCTCCAATTCAAAAAGCCATCACTGTGCTTAGAGAATCAGGTGCACAATTTATCGAACCTATCTATGATGAAGGGAAGGCAAAGGTCCCAGATATCAATGATATCATTTTTGAAATATTTGATATGCTTAGAGCAAAGGATTTGAAGAAAACAAGTGTAATAATTACCGGTGGACCCACAAGATCATATCTAGATAATGTGAGATACATCACAAATTCATCCTCTGGTAAGACTGGCATCGAACTGGCAAAAAATGCCCACATCAGGGGTGCAAAAACAAATCTAGTTCTAGGTCCCACCAAATTAAATGTTCCACGAAATGTTGATACCACTAGAATATCGACCAGCCAAGAGATGGCAAATGAGGTTATCAAATTACTTGAAGTGGAACCACAATCCATGGTTATCCTATCAGCTGCGATGGCCGATTACAAGGTTAAGGAAAAAATCGAGGGAAAAATAAAGAGTGGTGATGATCTGAAATTGGAATTGATCCCCACCATAAAATTATCAGATTTAATTAAGGAGAAGTATCCCAAATCCAAATTGGTCCTGTTCAAAGCAGAATGGAATGTATCTAAAGATGAATTGATTGAGAGTGCCAAAAATAAACTGGCCCATTGCAATGCAGATTTCATTGTGGCTAATGATCTAGCCGAGGAAGATGCAGGATTTGAAACAGATACAAATAGAGTTCTTGTGATAGATAAAGCAGGTAACATTAAGGAACTATTTTCCAGTAAATTTGAACTATCAGAGGAATTATTCAATATATTCTCATTTTAAATAATACCCAAAAAATAAGCAAACATTGATCTTTTATTTTATCTCATATCTCACCATTAAAATTAGCAGAGGATGGATTTCAATTGAAACGGTGATATAATGATGGAAGAAGTGGATAAACTAATTGCTATTCTGGATAGACACCCAGATCCATGGACCCGAGCCAGAGCCGCCCTTGAACTAGGCGAACTGGGTGAGGATAAGGCACTACCATCCTTGATCAATCACTTGAAAGACGATCCACACGATTATGTCAGGAGGGATTGTGCTGAGGCACTAGGTATGTTAGAATCACCCAAGGCCCTTAATGATTTGAGCATTTGTATGAAGGAGGACGATTTCAGATATGCCCGAAATGAAGCTGCTGAGGCACTAGGTAAACTCGGTGATAAAAAAGCAAAGGATGCACTTATCAATTTTATGCAGAATGAGGATTGGGATTTTGGCAGGGCTTCTGCAACAATATCTCTTGCCGAACTAGATATTCGGGAGGCTATTCCATTAATTATGGATGAAATTAAAAAAACAGATGATATTTTTGTGCGCCGTGATATGCTCCGCTCACTGCTGAAATTCAAAGACCGACAAACAATTCCACTGCTAGTATTTCTCGTTGAGAATGAAGAAGATTGGGAGGTAAGAAAATCAAGTGTAAACATTCTTGGATATCTTGGAACAGCTGAGGTTGTTGAAGTATTGGTTAAAACCTTAAAAACTGATAAACATGTATTTGTAAGGCAAGAGGCAGAGAAGTCATTGCAAACTATTTCAAATGATAATAAGATTGCATGGACATCCCCAGAGGCATTATTGGCACGGAAACATGAAATCAGTTAACATTTATCAAAAATTAACTAGATAATCTTTTTACCCAATTATATCTGTTAAAATTAATGAGCGAAATTGTGACACAAAATAAACGGAAATTGAGTACCTCACTATTCATTACGCTTTGTTTCGCTTTAGGACCCGTTATTCTGCCCATTGATCTGATTTTCTCAAGTTTATTTGACTGGGTTCCTTTTGATGCCACATATGTATTTGGAGTTTCTACAATACTCTTCTTTCTTGCTGTGATAATTCAAGCATTCAGAAAATCCGATGAATACAAATAACAATTATATACCATCTGGATTGTAAATATCTATTGCTTTGGGTATAGAATGTACTTCAATCTTAGATGCATTAAAACTGAAGGGCTCTCCATCCACCTCAAAAAGAATTGGCTCCTCTGCCTCCACTACCATCTTATCAGTATGTCCCATGTAAACTCCAGGTATTGTCTCGTCATGCTCTCCCTTCTCTAATGTTCCCATTTTTTTTATCATAGTTAATCTTTTGAAATCAAACACAATGAGATAGGCCATTTTATCACCGAACAAGTTTACGTGTGGGAACATTTTGTAACCTCCATTGAATTTTGTGAAGCCTCCCATCATCATGGATAATCCTCCAGATAGTTCTCGATCATCAACTTTGACAACAGCAGGGATATTGTTCCATGATGCAACTGCTCTCAGAGCCAAGAGGGTATATCTGAGATTACCCTTGATCCATGCGAGTTTTCTCTGAACGGAGGCCATATAGGCAACTTTTGCTGCAATCCCAGTATCTGCAGCATTTAGTGCAACCCTATCGACATCTGCTTTGGAGAGTGTGATGGGACTGAGTCTAGTCTCTCCACGATTAAGAATAGCGATATTTTTTTCCAATTCCTTGGGCCATTCGATACTGCTCAAATAGTCATTCACGGTCCCGGACCTGATAAATCCTAACTTTACAGCTTTATTTTCTGACTGATAAATTCCATTTAGGACCTCATTTGCAGAACCCTCTCCACCAACAGAAATTATGCTGGTATACTCATTGGATTTGGCAGCATCCAGTGAAGCTTCCACTCCAGTTCCGATACCATCTGCGATGATAAAATCATTATCGAATAATAATTCCTTTTTGATTATTGAGTAGGTTTTTTCCCAATTCTTTCCGGTTCGCCCTCCATGGGCGTGTGGATTTACAATGAAGAGAAACTTCTGATCAGCCATTAATCTCCTAGTAAATTATTACTTTTTGAAAATTTCCAGTGGGACCTTTGAAATTGTTTGTGAGAATATGAAATATTGAATCATAAATCAAAAAACCTATTTTTGATTATAAATTATCATGAGAAGATAATGATAATCATTATCTTAATTAATTAGGGAATTATGGAAATCAATCATGGATATTGATCGCTTATCAACTGGAATTGATGAAATCAATCAGTTAATCGTTGGATATCCCAAAGATACTGTAATTTGTTACAAGGGCAAGAGGGGATCAGGAAAAGATCGTGCCCTAAATGCATATATCAAATCACATATTGAGAGTAAGCACATCTTAATTATTTCCACACAGATGAATCATGAACAATATCTACGTGCTGGATCATTTGATGGTCTGGATCTTGCCAACGTACCTTTTATCGACGCTGCCAATTGGCGGAATAGAAGGGTCAATCCTGGCAAGAACATTGGTGAGACAAATAAAGATAAAATCTCAAATTTGACTGATTTGAATGCTCTTCTTGCAAATATTATAGAGACTGTAAAAAATAATGTCAAAATTGATATACTGATTTTTGATTCTATCAGTAGTTTGCTCCTTTATAGCACCCCTGGCCAAGAACAGGTTTTCAAATTCTTTGAATTATTATCCTCTTATACGCGTAGCAACAATATATCCATGATTTATGATATTGAAGAAGGAGTTCAGAATGATCAAATTGTTTCTGCCTTGCTCTTTATGAGTGATGGGGAAGTTAATTTCTCATATGAGAATTCATATAAATTTCAGATTCCCTACATGTGGCTATCAAATAACTGTCCAGAATGGATTGAATTAAAAATCTAAATTAATCCTGAGATGTCAATTTCATGTGGTAGAACAACAATACCCTTACCGGATTCTATAGCCATTGAATGAGTGAGTGAAGAATGATTAACTCCTCTCATTTTGATAACTTCCAAGGCACGCACTCTGTTTGATCCCATACGTAGATTGTAGAGATTGACAACACCATGTGTGATGAAAGCATACATTTCAGACTTATCATTTTGGTATTTTTCTGCCAGTAACATGGAGGTACAATCCAATTCCCCGATCAGGGTAATGAAACGCATGAGATCCTGTCTCAAATTGTTACTCTTGGAAAAAATTAGTTCTATAGAATTCAGAGAATCGATAACTAATCTTTTGGCATTGATTTCTGTGCATTGTTCATAGATATAATTAATTAGTTGATCAACATCCATTTCCTTTGGGTTTTCTAATCCTCCAGGTAGATTTATCACCTTAATTTTCTTCTGATCAATTAATTCTTTTAGTGGCCATGAAAAAGAGTTCACATCCAGTATAAGATCAGCTTTATCATACTCCAATGCGAGTAATACTCCATTTTCATCATTCTTCAATGCCCCATTTACCAAAAACTGTAGTGCGAATGTTGATTTTCCAGTTCCTGCGGTTCCTTGTAAAAGAATGGCACGGTTTTTTAGAAAACCACCATCTAGTATCTGATCAAATCCATCTATTCCGGTGGGACATATACTTCTCATCTAAAATGCCTCCTTTGTAAAAAGATTGAAGTCATAGATCATGCTATCAATCATTTTTGGTATCTGGTTAAGAATTGCCATGAACTCTCCTGAGGCAAATTTACCCGGTTGTGTCTCAACAATAGTAAGCGCTGCAAAATCATCGAAGATTATAGTTGTTGAATTATCTGGTGTTTTAACATTGTATGTTGTTATCCCCTTGGGCATGGTCGAGTTTTCATATTCCACAGACGTCCTCAAATAGATATCAAGGTTTTCCTCCTTGGTTATCGGTCGCAGCAACTTATCCTCTATGAGCCGCCTGTTATTGCTCGTAATCAGAATTGTCCTCTTGGTTTGTTTTTTCAATTTACCAATCCTTGAGAGAATATTTGACAATCCAACTATGGTGAAAATCCCTTCCTCTTTTTCGAATGATCTACTTGATTGTGTGAAGAGTGTATCGAGTTCTGGCATTATGTGTTTTACCTTATTTTTTCTCTTCTCATGCTTTGATCGCCATTCACTTTCTAAACTCTCTAGCCGTTCAATCAAGGCTTCACTGGGTTTATTGGCGTAGAATTTTTTGGGTCGCCCCTCATCTCCCTCGATTAGATTTTTATTGATTAAGGAATCTAGCACTTGATATACCTTGGCGTATGGGATCCTAGATCTATCGGAAATTTCCCTCGCCACTACCACTCCGCTTTCCAGTATTGCCAGATATGCTTTGGTTTCATATTCATTAAGACCAAGCTCCGACAAAACTGAAGATGTATTTTCTTCTACGACTGTATTCTTATTCAATAAAATCAGACTAAATCATAGATGGGGAAAATATAAACCTTTCAATTACCTTACAATTATAAAATAAATTATTTCCCACCAAGGTGTCAAAAATATTTAATTTTAACAATACTCTTTCTATAAAGATCAATCAAACTCTCTATTCAATAAACCTTTATTATGGATAAAAAACTGAAATGAATAATGAAGATAACACGAGCCTATCTGCTTATCATATTTGTGTTACTCATTGCCAATTTTCCAATCCAAGGAAATGTGGTTGATGAAAACAACACTGTAATACCAGATCTTTATAAACCAGTAATTCCTCCGCTTAATGTAAAGGAAAGCATGACTCTGAGCCCCATGTTTACACCTGATAATGCAATCGATATTCATGTAGCATGGATCAAGAATGCACAATCCTCTATCGACATACAGAACCAGTATTTGACTCAGTGGGATGATTCAGTATCCTGGGCCAATGACCCCTCTCCACTTGTGCGAGCTCTGGTAGATGCTCATAATGATGGTGTTACAATTAGATTACAAATAAATGAAGATGGTGATTCAGATGATATCACATCCTATTTCTTGGGATTGGGTATTGCTGTTAGATGGATGGGAAATTCAGATTCGACTCCAGATGATGATTATCTTAGTGATACACACAACAAATTACTGATAGTTGATGAGGAAACTACCTTATTATCATCCATCAATTTCGGTGAGAATGCATTCATAAACAATCGAGAGGCTGGAATGGTAATTCAATCAAGCACTGTGACCAGTTATTATTTGGATATATTTGAGACCGACTGGGAGAATGGAGAGGTAGCGGTATCAAGCGGCAGTATAACGTCAAAACCGCTTGATAATAATATTCATCCATATTATACAAGTCCAACAGATATTCCTAGAACGAATTTCACAGGTGTTTACAATGTTACTGCATTTACTAACCCTGATAATGCAGATGAGGTAATTTTCAAATATCTAGAATCAGCTAAAGAATCAATATATGTTTCCATGTACACTATTTCCAGGCCTGATTTTAACAATACGTTGATTGATCTGAAGAAGGCAAATCCAAGCCTAGATATCCAGGTACTAATCTCTAATAGGAGAGTAAGTCCTTATGAAACCAT
>DAOUUM010000320.1 GCA_030668165.1 Candidatus Heimdallarchaeota archaeon | reverse complement strand
TGATGTCCCTTTTCTGATTTAATTATTGGATTAGTAGATATTTATTATTAGTAGATTGGTCTGGCGTAGATACTCAGATATTTTCTTTCAAGATCATTTCTTACCTTGTTTAAGGTCAGTTGATTTGCTTTCAGGTGAATAGATTTTAGTTGTGTCATAAATATATATGCTCATCCGAAGTATATAAGTTAAACCCAAATATTGATTGTAGAGCCTTAACGCTACCTTCACAGGTAATAACCTATATGTGTATCATGCTATTTTGACTGTAACCTACACCTTGGGGTTTATCTTTTCATATTCTGATTTTAGAAGTCCATAGAATTGTCTGCCCACAATCTTATCATTTAGTTTTGTGTTTTCTCTGAGATGAGCCTCTTTTGTGAAACCACATCTCTCTGCCACTTTAAAGCTCCTGTGATTGTCATCGTTGGTTCTGATCTCCACACGATGGGCATTTAGCTTGTTGAACATGAAATCCAGACATAATTGTACAGATCTTGTAACGATTCCTTTGCCTTCATGCTTCTTTACTACAAAATAACCAATCTCAATAACGGGAACTTTCCAATCAAGGGGCTCAATCCATATCTCACCAATGAGAGTACTTTTATCCCAGATTCCCATAACAAATCGTTTTCTCTCAATCCAGTTGACTTTCAATCTACGATTTCTAATTTCAGCATCTTCATTTGTTTTTATTGTTTTCATCTCTTCCACTGTATCAGCAAGATGGTCCTTGTTTTCCTGAAGTAAATCAAAAAAAGCCTTTCCATCACCATCTGCATAGGGTCTAAGAATTAAATCTTCCTCTATTAATTCATCAGGTATATCAAGTAGTATAGGTTCCATAAATTGTGAATTATTAATTGAGATAAAATAATTTGTATTGGGTTAATTTAATATTTTTACTTAAGAGAAGTCTAGTGAACGAGCAGAGCTCTTTGCAGATTCTCTCTTGATCTCAAGCTCGATTTTCTCATAGTACTCCTGTGCCTGTGGAGTCATGGTTGCATGGATTTTTCCCTTTGCATTCTGGAAGTGATAATGACTTATCTTTTCAATATCAATATCCTCTCTAAGTGCATTAAATGCGGCTTCTCTGCAAAGTGCCTCGATATCAGCACCGACAAATCCATCCAGTTCACGAGTAATCTCTTCCAGGTTAACGGTCTCATCGAGAGGCATCTTATCAGTGTAAATATCCAATATCTCTCGCCTACCATCAATGTTTGGGGGTTTGACATAAACTAGTCTATCAAATCTTCCAGGCCTTAGCAGAGCTGGATCGAGTATATCAGGTCGATTGGTGGATGCGAGAACAACCACGTTATTCAGTGCCTCTAATCCATCGATCTCAGTGAGTAACTGTGAGATCATTCTCTCAGTCACGCTTGAATCTGAATGCGATCCTCGCTTGGGTGCGATAGAATCGATCTCATCAAAGAAAATCACGGTTGGTGCTGCCAACCTGGCTTTTCTGAATATCTCTCGAATACCCTTCTCTGATTCACCTACCCATTTGGAGAGTAGTTCAGGACCCTTGATACTAATGAAATTTGCCTCGGATTCATTGGCAACAGCTTTTGCAAGCATCGTTTTACCTGTTCCGGGAGGACCATAAAGTAGTACTCCACCAGGTGGTGTAATTCCAATTCTTTCAAATGCATCGGGGAATTTAATTGGCCACTCTACAACCTCCTGCAACTCTTTGATAATCTCTTCAAGTCCACCTATCTGATCGTAAGTCACATTGGGAACTGTCACAAATACCTCTCTCAGAGCACTGGGCTGTACTTCTTTGGATGCATCCAGGAAATCATCATTTGTAACCTCCATTTTCTCAAGAATTTCGGTTGGGATAACATCAACATCTAGATCTATATCGGGTAGGAAACGTCTTAGTGTTCGCATTGCTGCCTCTCTTGTTAGTGCAGACAGATCTGCACCAACCATACCATGAGTAAAACCAGCATAGGTGTGTAGATTCACATCCTCGGCAAGTGGCATGCCACGAGTGTGTATCTGTAGGATGTTGAATCTACCCTCGATGTTGGGTACACCGATTTCAATCTCCCTGTCAAATCTACCTGGTCTTCTTAATGCAGGTTCAACACTGTTTACCCTGTTGGTGGCACCAATGACGATAACCTGACCTCTGCCAGACATACCATCCATGAGGGCTAGTAACTGGGCAACTACACGACGTTCCACCTCCCCGGTGGTGCTTTCCCTGCTGGGAGCAAGTGCATCTATTTCATCAAGAAATATAATTGATGGGGCCTGTTCCTCAGCTTGTTTAAATATAGTTCTGAGTCTTTTCTCAGATTCACCATAGTATTTACTCATTACCTCTGGTCCATTTATTGTGATAAATGTGGCCTGGGTCTCATTTGCAACAGCTCTTGCAATCAGCGTTTTACCCACACCAGGTGGACCATGAATTAAAACCCCCTTCGGTGGATCTATTCCCAGCGTCTCAAATAAGATGGGGTGTTTAAGGGGTAATTCAACCATTTCACGGATTTTCTGTAATACCGATTGTAGACCCCCCACATCCTCATAGGAAATGGTTGCGGCTGGAGTCAGGAGATCAGTTGCGGGTTTGTCAGATATTAATATTTCAGTATCATTACCAAGTCGAACAATTCCTTCAGGTTGGATTTCCATCACAACAAAGGGATTGGCTCTTCCCAGAACAGGTATCATCACAGTATCTCCTTGTGTTAATGGATAACCGCTTAGCTTACGTTTTACAAATCTAATGAATCCAGTATCATTGGTTGGAAAATTAACCTCTCCGGGTGCGAATAATACCTTAGTGGCTTCATGCACATCAGATTTCTTTATTTTTACCATCTCTTGCAAATTGACTCCTGAATTCTTACGAATTACAGAATCCATCCGGATTATGCTGCGATTGGCATCTTCAGGGTAAGCAGGCCAAGCTATGGCTGCACTCTGTTTTGTACCCTGGATTTCAACTATCTCTCCTGTGCCAATTCCGAGCTTTCTCATCGAATCATTATTTATTCTTATTTTACCTCTGATGACATCACGTGATTTTGCCTCAGCAACCTGTAATTCGATCCATTCTATATTTTCTTCTGCCATGGTTTATCACCTTAGAATTAAACTAGGTTTTTTCTACAAATTATCATTGGACTTCTTTATAAAAAAGACTTGGTTTGTGGAATTTTCTTTTTGAAGAAAGTAGATATAATATTCCACGCTAATATATGTTACAGCAAAAAGTGAATACCTTAATTTGATTAATAATCAAGGCATTTAACAATTATCTAACATTATCTATAAACAATTTTAACCGGATTGCCATGTTTTAATTTATGAGTTCAGACTGTATTTTCTGTAAAATAATTAATGGGGAGATACCATCCTCGAAGATATTAGAAACCAGTAATGTATATGCATTTATGGATATTAGTCCACTATCAGTCGGCCACTGTCTATTTGTTCCCAAGAAACATTCGATAACGGCCCACACAACTGATGATGATACTCTTTCTGAAATTTTGATATTGATGAAAAAAGTAGCAATTGCAGCAGGATTTGAAACTTATAACATACTTCAGAACAATGGAGAAATTGCTCATCAGGCAGTTTTACACACACATTTTCATCTAATACCAAAAAATTCAAATGATGATGGACTAATAATTGATTGGAGACCAAAAGAGGTCCAAGATATCGAAACAATAAGAGATAAGATCCTCAATAATTTAGTACTCTGATCAAATTCCTTTCAAAAATATACTAATTTGAAAACAAAGGTTATCAATTTCTGTAAATTATTTACAATTACCGCCTATTTCGGAGCAATAAATTATTCAAATTTTTCGCTAGTAAAATTATCCTCTATTTAATCGCCTTGAAATCAGTGTTATTTACATAATTGGATTTTTTGATTATTCTATAATGAAAGAATATCCAAGTAAACGACTCCAAAGTGAACAAGAAACGAAAATCCCGAAAACAATGCTTAAAAGGGTATTCTACCTACTACGAGTATGCAGGAAATCCGTAATCAGGAGAAACAGAAACCAATGGGTAAGAAATCTAAGTTTCCTAAATTC
>DAOUUM010000063.1 GCA_030668165.1 Candidatus Heimdallarchaeota archaeon | reverse complement strand
TTTGGTGATGACAGCAATGCCACAAATCCTGAAGAACTGATTGGAGCCGCCCATGCAGGCTGCTTTACCATGTTTCTTGCCTCCCTACTGGAAAAAAATGGAACAATAGCAACTAAATTGGATACCAAGGCTTCAGTAAAGCTAGATTTTGGTGGTGACGGTGGACCAAAAATAACTTCCATCACATTAACCCTCAAGGGTCAGGTTTCTGGAATTGACAATGATAAATTTCAGGAAATTGCATTAGATGCAAAGGCAAAATGTCCTGTAAGTCAGGCTCTTGCCGCAGTTGATGAAATGATACTAAATGCAGAATTGATCTGATTATATTTTCAAAGATAAAAATAAGAAAAATCAAATTATTAAACAAAATAAACTGACTAAACTGCAACAATTCCATTAATTTTACACAATCTTAATTTAAAATAATCACAGAATTAAGATTGTGAGGAGATTTAACAAATCCGTAAAAAAGATCAGAAAATCAAGAAGGGCAGTAACTAATATTGTTGCCACCATGCTTATCTTTGGTCTGATGGTAGTAGCCATGGGTATCTTGTACTCAACCATATCTCCCACCATACTTGGATTTGATGCAAAGGCAAGAAGTGCAAATCAGGAATTCATCTTCCTCACTATTGGTGATGAGATTAATTCCCTGGCAACAGCCCCGGTTGGTTCTCAGGGCAGGGTGTCCATAGTTTCTTCAGATGGTTTCTATGATATTGGTCCGGGACCAAGTCTCTATCTAAATATTACAGATGCAGCCGGTGCATTAATTGATCCACTAGCGGAAACAACCCAGTCAATTGGGGAATTCACCGCACAGGTTAATGGTTCTTTCCAGTATTCGGGGGGAACAAATTATCTCTCAAGACTTAATTCAGAGAATGTATTGCTCCTAGATGACAACAGAGAGCTGAATACTAATTATGTTGCAAAGGCCGAGTACAGATATGGTAGTGCATTATTTTCCCTTTATCCCATGTCCTGGGTAGATATCGTCTCAACTAGTGCTGGTTATACAGTCACAGTTAGCATTGTAAAATTGGATTACACATTATTTCATGAAGGTACGGTTGATTTTCCAGTCCAGAAGGATGAATGGACACTGAGGTTGAGAAAATTATCTCCAACAATCACAGAATCTACTTCGAATGTGCCGGGTCCCTACACAATTTCACATTCAATCAATGGTAATTCGAGCATCACCCCGCAGTATACATTCGGAACTGCAGCAAACTATGATGTGACCATTCGTATCGTCGTTATACCCATACTGTTCTCGATTTAGTACATTGATTTATTACCTTTTATTACCTCTGAATGGCGTTATTTTTATAGATTGATTGATTTCTGTAAATGTAGGCGGTGTTAGCTTGCTACTTAGGTATGAAAAAATGTGGCTTCATTCCGAAATTTCATTGTTAGACCTTAAGGTTATAACCACACTGAACAGGGCAAAGAGGAGAATTATAGACAGTAAGGGTAGGGAACTGATCAAAACCACCGAGATCAATGCTTCTGGACAGATGGCAATTGCAGCCGATACATTGTCAGAACAGATAATTTGCAATTCACTCATCTCTGAGGGCTTATCTGGGATATTATACTCGGAAGAAAGTGGGGAGACAATTTTTGGCGAACCTAAACTTAATGATGATAATTCATTAATTATTCTACTAGACCCCCTGGATGGGAGTCAGAACTACTCGAGAGGTATACCATTTGGTTGTATCTCAATGGCCTATGGTCATTATGGTGAGAATCCAAATTTTGATGATTTAACACGTGCCATGATTCTTAATCTATATGCTGAGGATCTATTTTTTGCTGTGAAAGATATTGGTGCATGGTTCAATGGAGATCCAATCAATGAAATACAATCAAAATTTGATCCTGACAATATTCATATGAGCTATTACGGATATGGTAAAGTCGCAAAACAATACTTTTTTGATTTTCAGGAAAAATATGCACTGCGATCACTGGGTTCTGCAGCATGGGAGCTAGCTCTGGTTGCCACAGGAACCAATGATGCTTTTGCAGATATTCGTGGAGTACTCAAGGCCCATGATTTTGCAGCAGCCAAGATAATTATTGAGAGTGTGGGTGGTCAATTTTCCTTCCTCACAGTAAATGGAAAGACTGAGGTAAAACTGGACGATTTCAAACAGGGTTATTCTGTGTTGGCATCTATATATCCCAAATTTATGGAAAATTTACATAGTGAATTTATCAAACATCATTTAGTTACTGATTAATCCCTTATATAACTGTCCAGACTGATCAGAGTTATTGTACCAAGAACCTCACCAAGTACTCTGATACTTTCAAGAGTGATCTCCTTTACCTGCTTGATACTCTCAGCTTCTAATAATACTACCAAGTCATGAGTCCCGTAAACACGATGGGCCTCTAGTACACAGTCAACTCCCATCAGGATTGATATGACCTCGTCTTTATTTGCCTGAGTTGATAAATTAATAAGTACATATGCTTGTATTGTCATATTATTATCTCTCCTATATGTTGGGTTCTATAATTTACCTAAGATCAAGTAGTTTATAGATTTAATTAGTTTTTTATATGAGATTGTTCAATCTATCAATCATAATTTCTTAATAGTATTTCTAATTTAGCTATTGGTCACTATGTGCTCAAATTTATTTTGAATTCAGCAAAATTTGACTGAATTGTCTCTCTATATCATTCTAGTCACGTCTGATCCTCTGGTATAAATTATCTAGCTTAACCCGCATGATTAACTTGGTACGATTGTCTGATTTGAACTCGTTGATTATCCTGTTTTTATCACTAGTTCCCTCATCAGTAAATGTATTGATTATTTTGCTCTGAATGCAACTATTAGCAAGTTCTGTCAGATCCACAATTCTTTTGTAAGTTCCTCTTAAATAACCAAACTGGTTATCATCTAATAGATAATCAACCATCTTCAGACTATCAAAGAATTCCTGGTATTTATCCCCGTATTTCCTTTTCTTGTATCCACTCAACTGTCTCATCTCAAGTACCAGTTCAAGATCCGGTTTGATCAGATATTTCAGTATCTCCTCATCCTCTATGGTGAATGATCTGAAATTATCAAATGTGTACCAGATGAAGTTGATAATCAATCCAGGGCTCCATCCCTTCTTTGCCAGGTTGACCAGGCATTCTCCCACCTTGATTTCAACATGCACATGCATCAACCCATTCCCCAGTATCTCATCAATACTGAACCCGCTTATATCGAATTCATCACTACTCAGTCCCACCCAAGGATTGAGCAGAAATTCTCGAATGACTGGATTTAGTACTTTTATATCACCTCCACTACTGATAAAAAACGTATCATTCACAAAATCAAGTAAATCAGCAACTGTCTTGACCAGTCCCAGCGCGATGAGATAGACAAACCACTTCTGCAGCATCATCAGGCCCTTCACAAGATACAGTTTGCTGGTCACAGGAGGATTTTTCCCATATGCATTCTCATGAATTCTGATACTATCCTCGGTTGTTTTACCAACTGTGACTGCTTCTGATATCATCCCCAGTTTGTGACCAGATCTTCTACTTATCTGCTGCAGGGTGAGTATCATATAATTATCAATCTCCTGTTCCTTCCAATCCTCCTCCCAATCATATATATCATCATGTAATCTGTCAAAGGTGAGTATCACTGTATCGAAGGTGAAATCAACACCCATTGCCAGTGTGGTTGTGCTGAATACCACTCTATAATCATAACCTGAGATTTTCTTCTCCACCATTTTCAAGTAATTTTCATCAAGATCACGGTGATGCATAAATATCCATTCGTCACCGGTAATTTTTACAATTTCCTCATAATATTTGTTAGCGAGCTTTTTGGTCTCACATGCCACAAGTAGTCGCTTATCTTTTTTCTCATAATAATAATGCTTCACCACACTGGTTACTGCATAACTTGTATCGTTGAGCATGTATATCTCTTCATCAGATTCTGGGTCCTCCAGTATTATTCCTCGTGGTCGTACATCTGCAATATAATGTTTCTTTTGTTCCTCTTCTTCAGGAATGTGGTATACCCGGCCACCTATCCACTTACCCAGTTCCTTGTGATTGTACATGGTTCCACTCATCAGTACTATCTCTGTACCAGCCAGCTGGGTTTTGTTTGTGTATTTGTTCAGTGTGGTAATGAGTAACTCAATTCCCTGTCCCCTGCTTCTATCTGTGATGATATGTGCCTCATCTACAATCACTGTACCTATATCATCAATCAATATTCTTTTCTCGATCATCTCAAACATCAATTTCTCTGGTGTGATCACTGAGATACTGGAATTGACATCCTCCCTTCTGTGGGATCTACCTACCATCAGTATTACATTATCAAATATTTCACTCAGCTCATTGTATTTTTGGTTGGCAACAGCTCTTGTGGGTGCAATATACTGGTGTACTCCCGAATTATCCATGAATTTGATATAGGCAAGTAGTGATTTGCCACTACCCATTGGAAGTGAAATCACATGATTTGTCTTCTCATAGTAACTCATTGCAATCACCTGTTTCTGGTACTCGTTCAGCTGATTAATACCCAGCTTCTCAAGCAGTTTTTTGATCTTATACACGGTATAACTTCACCTTTAAATAATTTAGAATTGTATCACCATCAGTCAGAACGATGTTTACTAAACCATTATCTTTGAATTCAATCTTCCAGCTATCCTGTTTTATATAGTCCCGATATTTTTCACTACCAGCTTGAGTTAGGATAAATGGTCGACACATTTCTATTGTGTCCTTTTTCCTGTCGTTAACCCAGAAATCTAGTTTGTACTGGTGGATCCTCAGATTCAAGCTGTACTTAATTCTCTCGGGAAGTTTAATACTCTTGGGAAGTAAAGAAAGTATCCCATTTTTTGCAATGATGTTACCTAGTTGGATATCTTGTTCAACAACTCGTTTGGTTCGATTGCAATAATCACAATGGTAATAATCTTTAATCTTCACACAGACCTGATTTACCCTTACATACACAACCTTCATGGTTGCTTTGCAACTGAAACATGTTGGTTTCATACTAAAGTTCCAGATATTCGAATTAATTTAAATGATAACTATAATTGGATAGATTTAATATTGATTTTGCATACAAAATTATTAATTTAAATTAATTTGTACACTAAATTATTGATTTGATATAGTTTGTATGCAAAATATCGATTCAAATTATATTTATGTACTATATGTTGATTTGAATTAAATTTGTGTACTAAAATTCTCATATTTTTCAAGTCTCTTCCAAGTAAAATTAACACCATCTCTAGTTATCCTGTAAATGGTATTCTCAACTAAAATAATCAGTTCCGTGAATTCCATCTTCAGAGTATCTTTATTGTACTCTTTTAACAACTCAATAATTACAAAATTCACTCTTCTGATTTTGCTACCTTCATGTACTAGTATTGCTTCATACAGGCTCTCAAAAGGTGTCAATTCCAAGGAAGCGTGGAATTCATCGTGTAATTCCGCATCTGATTCCATCTGACGAACCATTGTATATGATGCAATCCCGGGTATGTTAAGAATTATTATTTTACCAATTGCAAAATACGAATCTTTCATTGTATGAGTGATAATCTCAATACTGCCCTCTGGTCTGGTCTCGATAAATCTTTGAACTCGATCGATATTCTGATTGAATAAAGGATCCGTCAATGAGATGGATTTTGATAATTTCCTTGCAAGAGTAGCCACTTTCTTTCCATCATAGATTATGCTTCCCCTTACCCACGAATTAATTATCTGATTGGATAATGCTGAGCTAATCAGCTCAATCATCTGGTCTCTATCTAGTACCTCCCAGTTTCTTTTACTCTTCCACCAGTAAACAAAGCTGGCAACAAATGCAATCAACCAATCTTGTCCCAGATACCTGGAATTCATCTCAAAATAATCCAAGACCTCATATATCTCGGTATCACCCAATCCAAGCGCCCCCATGTACTGCAGGTGCAACTTATGCAGATCCTGTTTTGTATAACGTCTATCAAAATCCGAGGGCCAGATATAATCAATTTTCTCATGTAATTGTCTGACTCCTGGATTTTTCTGAACTGATTTCAGTGCACATGTATATTTCATTATCCAGATTGAATTGGATAACCTGGGTGTGCGTGATCTGAACTTACTAACTGATTGCTTAGCTGTTCTGGGTACTCTGAACAATTTGATATCGATATCCTGATCTCCCCTCTTATGCATGCTGGTCTGGTACTCTGGAGCGCTGAGTAACAGATCAAGTAATTCTTTCTTTATCCTCTTTGATTTACCGGGTATGAATACTGGGTTGAGACCCTCTGCAAGATCGGTGATCATCAGATCCTCCTCATCGATCATAATCTTCTCCTTTCCTGGTCTGCTGTTATATCTAACTATGGTGTACCTGCCGTATCTCTCCTCAGTTTTTAATTTGGCAGATTTGGGTGGTCTTACCACCCAGTGAAAAACCATATCAATCTGCCCGGGTTTTACTTTGTTAATTGAATGTATCCACCTGGGGAGGATCTTTCTCTCCCCGGTGGTGGTGACAAAATCACTGGGTACTGCAGGTGAGTGATACACCATACTAATTTTGGATTTTTTTAGAGTATGAAATAGCATGGCAAATACCTGATCGATACCTATACTACCTGCAATATTCGATTTGATCATCTGGTCCATATCATCAATAACTAGCAGGGTTATTCGATTGTTCTTCCTGATCTTCTCCAGTTCATTTACAAGTGTCTCCACCCTCTGTCTTTGATGAGATATTAATTCAGAGTATTCTGGTAGTTTGTAAAATTGAATTTCATCAAGAAAATCAGGAGTTTTTTCCATAGTCTCAAGATATCTGATCGAATCTATGAATTGCAGATTGGGGAGGGAGCTGGATATCCATATAATATCAGAATCGGTATTATTTGACCTGTAAAAATCGATATACTTGAAAAAAACAACATGGATAATACTAGGATCTATTGATTGCATGGGATATAGAAAATCATGACTTATCACAGCTGTGACATCAGCTTTCTCAAACATTTAGTAGCTCCACATAGAGAGGAGAAGGTTGTATCCCGTATCCTCAGGTTGGGTATCATGTATCCTGATACTATCCTCTTTCAGAGTGGGTGCTTTAACCCTGTATTTTTTTGATTTCTTTGAAGAATTATTAAAATTATCAGGATTAATTACCCCCCGAATATCTGATGATTCAAGTTCTCTCAACAGCAACTCCCTGTGCTTCAGTATCCAGTCAATCACCGGTTTGATAGAATCAGGTACATTTTTCCGGTGTACATGGATAACAGATCTTATTGTGTTGTTGATAGAATAATCATTCTCTTCCAAGATATCAAGATAGGTATTCACCTGCTGTCTGTGACTATCGTGTAGTTCTGTAATCCCCTCGTAGGTCTTGACATCTACAATTATCAATATCTCCGGCTTGTTATTCACCACCATCAGATCAACCCTACCCTCAAGGTTACCCATAATGCTACTGATCTTGACCTCTGAGAGTATATGCAGGTAATCTGAATCCATGATTTTGGAACGATCTAGTGATAGGGGTTGTGCAAATTCAGATAGTAATTGCCTGTGTATTCTTTCCCCAGCCTTGATCTCTTTGGTTCGAGTAATCACCTCAATTATTCCAGGTTCCCTGGATGCAGTCACTTTGTGTTTACTATGCAGCCCCAGTACTTGTAACTCAAGCTCACTGATCTCATTATTTATTCTCTTGCAGTACTCATGATAGTTAATCCTGTACCTGATAACATCCTGATCTGAGAGGAGTTCCACTCGGTTCATCACCCACCTCATACCATCTGCAATTATCCTGTCCACAATTGGCTTCACATTATCCATAGGCAAGGATAAGCTTCTCAGTACCACCAGATATAGAAGAGGTCTGACAATCTCTGCCACATCAAGTGTGGGAATACTGTGAATGACCTGCGTCCCGTCGAAGAAGTTGATACCTCTGCCCATAGTTTTCAATGTATGCTTCTTCAGCCGGTTTCCAACCGAATTGATACGATAATTAAGAACATCAATTTTTGTATACTTTATTCCACCATAGATACGTTTTGTATACGGAATCTTTCTTCTATTTGCATAGATTTTCACCCTTCTCCAGAACTTATATGCCTGGGTTCTTTCCACAATACCCAATTCTCCATAGTCGTTTATCCTTCTGTATTCTCTTGGTGGTATGATCACGTGGCGTCTGCTTTCCGGTGTAAACAGATACATGACAATACTGTTCATCCCCAATATCTTATGTCTCAGCGCATCAATGAGCACTCCATGGATTCTATCAGTGGATGGTATTTTTGAATCCCAATCTACCCTTATCCAGTTTTTTGCCTGTGGAAATTCAGTTGCTTTTCTACCATATTTTCTATTTATTGAGTGTTTGAAGAGTGGTTCATTATTATGCACTTCCCTGGATGAATCATGGTATTCACCACCTTCAGAATATTTGGAATCGTCACTCATCGTCATCATTTAATGAATTTATTATTTAGTCTATAAATTACATATATTATAATATTACGAATTTAAAGATATTACATTGATAAATAATAAATAATTAGACCTATGAAATATAGTACAAGTTAATTAATAATTATTATCTTCATACCTTTTTATACTTAGGTGTTCTATTATAATATAGAGGTAATTGACTGATCGCTTTGATTGGTCACTTATCTAGATCATACCTTTTTATACTTAGGTGATGAATTATGGCGTATCTCGGCGTGAAACTGAAAATCAACAGTACTCTGATGTCTGAATTTGATATTAGAAGACTTAATCAGATTCTTAACAGGGATACAAGAGTCATTAAATCATACATCAATATAATTAATGAGAATGAGAATTCTATTGTCAAAACCGGTAAAAAGAAAGTAGATAAAACAGAACTGGATAAAATAACTGCTAGGACCAAGGATAGACCTGTGGTAAAACATGATCTAAAATCTAAATTTCCAAGAATTTCACTTAATGAGTTGAAAGAATGCAGAGATACTGCAGTTGAAATGTATAATTCATACCTTGCACTCAGAGATGATGGCGGAAATCGTCCTAATGTCACTGGATTAATCCCTAGATCAGTTTGCCACAGAAGATTTACTCTTGATATTGATAATTCAATGGTAACTATCATGGACTCAATGGATAGCAATCCGAAAATGATCCGTGAGGGTAAATCTAGACCCAGACACGATAAATTGGATATTCCAATAATTCTATCTAAATATGCATTGGATAAATTCAATGAGGGTATAATCAAGGCAGTGAAAATATTCTATAAGAATAATGAATTGTACATGACTATCTCAATCAAGGTGGATGTTGATCAGATCTCTAAAAAACCAGTCAAAATTGGTCTTTATATACCTCTAAAATATCCAACTCACAAACCTGTTGGAGTATTGGGTATCGACCTGGGAATTAATATTGCAGCAAGTACCTCACTTGTCACTGCTAAGGGAATATCCAAATCAAGAATATTCAAGGTATCTGATGAGATTAATAAATCCTATCTGAAGGTTGATTGGCGAGTCAGACAACTGCAGAGAATAAAAGAAATCAGACTGGTTGAGGAATTACAAAGTAATTTTGAGATCAAAATATCCAAATTATCTAAGTTTACTAGTATGAATCTTGATAGGACTAAAACTGGGTTAACTCATCTTAGTGGATTAATCAAGGATATCAGTATCTCGAATCTGGGATCAATCATCAATCTATCTAATCTATTATACTTGGAATTAAAAAGTGTCAAGGGTAATCTAAACCTACAGATCAAGAGACTATATTCAAAGAATAACAAGAATAAATCCGATAAAACTTTAATTTCACAGTTATACAAGGAAAATAAAATAATCAATAATCTACTTCATTCACTCTCATTAATTAAAAAACTTGAAAATAACTGGGATAAATCCGCTGATGGTATTTTAAAGAAACTACGAGAATTAAGAAATACTAGAAACAATCTCAAAATAGAGATTGATCGATTATTAATTCTTCAGATTTCTGATTATATCAGGGCGTTATCCAATAAATACGATATCTATGTATCACTTGGTAAACTCAAGGGTATTCGAAGAAATGCCATGCGAGGAAACGGAAACAAGGCACATAGAAAACGTATTCACAAATGGTCATTCTTCAGATTCACTACCATGTTGGAGAACAAGATGAGTCTACTGGGATTCAAGAAACGAATGCTGGTGGTAAACGAGGCATGGACTAGCAAAACGTGCTGGAAATGTAATACTAGAGGAATCAGACCAAAACAATCCCATTTTATCTGTAATAACTGCTCATGGCAGGGTAATGCAGATATGAATGGAGCAATCAACATCGCAAAGCGATTAATAAAAAATTTCAAGCTTACCCAATTTTCTAAAATTGGTAAGAA